>NZ_JBCPXV010000005.1:0-121652 GCF_039581225.1 Ornithinibacillus proteolyticus
AACCTGTAAATAAATTGAATTACTTTCAATTTTTAACTATCTATAAGGTGTGTCAACTAACTAGTGTTTATAAAATATTGAGAATACGCGAGTATTTGGAAGAAAAATTAACTTTATTGAGGGAGGAAAATGATGAACTTTACTAAATCTGAAGCACTTCATGAAGAAGCGCAACAACATATTGTTGGTGGAGTAAATTCACCATCTCGAGCTTATAAAGCGGTTGGAGGTGGATCGCCTGTTTATATGGAACGTGCTAAGGGAGCATATTTCTGGGACGTTGATGGCAATAAGTATATTGACTATTTAGCAGCTTATGGCCCGATTATTACTGGTCATGCACATCCACATATTACAGAAGCTATTAAAAAGGCAGCGGAAAATGGGGTCCTATACGGCACACCTACTCCATTAGAAAATCAGTTTGCCAAAATGTTAAAAGAAGCCATTCCATCATTGGAAAAGGTTCGTTTCACTAATTCTGGTACAGAGGCTGTCATGACAACTATTCGGGTAGCTAGAGCATACACTGGTCGTACGAAAGTGATTAAATTTGCAGGGAGCTATCACGGCCACTTTGATGCTGTACTTGTACAAGCTGGTTCAGGACCATCAACATTAGGTACACCAGACTCTGCTGGTATTCCTGTATCGGTTGCACAAGATGTGATAACCGTTCCGTTTAATGATATTGATGCTTATAAGGATGCGTTGGATAAATGGGGCGATCAGCTGGCTTGTGTTCTAGTGGAACCAATTGTAGGGAACTTCGGTATCGTTGAGCCTAAAGAAGGTTTCTTACAAGCAGTAAATGAGCTAACCCATGAGGCTGGAGCACTTGTCATTTATGATGAGGTAATCACTGCTTTTCGCTTTACCTATGGAAGTGCACAACAAGTCTATGGAATTGAACCTGATATGACAGCAATGGGTAAAATTATCGGTGGTGGACTACCAATTGGAGCTTATGGTGGTCGTAAGGATATTATGGAACAGGTTGCACCACTTGGACCTGCCTATCAAGCTGGTACAATGGCAGGAAACCCAGCTTCCATGTCAGCAGGAATTGCTTGTTTAGAAGTGTTAAAACAAGATGGTGTTTATGAAAGACTGGACAAGCTTGGTGCCCACCTAGAAAAAGGAATACTAGAAAAAGCAAAACAATTTGGAATGACACTTTCCATTAATAGGCTACGTGGTGCTTTAACTGTGTACTTTGGAAGTACGGATACAATTACGGATTATGAGGGTGCGGAAGCGAGTGATGGCGAACAATTCGCTACGTTCTTTAAACTAATGCTGAACCAAGGAATCAATCTTGCTCCATCGAAATATGAAGCTTGGTTTATTACAACAGAGCATACAGAAGCTGATATCGATCAAACAATTGAAGCAGTAGGTAATGCCTTTAAAGAAATGACTTCTAACTAATCCATAAGACACTTGTGAAAAATTAACCACAAGTGTCTTTTTTCATACTCCAATATGGTATATTCTTCTTATCAATATTGTGTTAATTTTCTAAAAATAGAGGTGCTTTCCATGTATTTCCTTCAGAAATCTTTAGCAACCATATTTAGTGCATTAATTATTGGATTCGTTTTATTTGACTACTTCTTCTTTGCTTTTCTTATTTCCCTCCCGATTTTTCTAATAGCTGGATCTATATGCTCCTACATTGTCGATGTATATCTACTTGAGAAATTAAAAATAAGTAGCTTACTACAAGAATATTTACTATCGATTATTGTATATGCATTAGGCGGAATCGTTACCATGTTTATCTTCTCCATTAGCCAAGGTAGTATTTCAAGCAGTACCATTTTACCGACTTTACTAATAGGAATCGTTCCTGCCTTAATCTATTTGCATCTTAGCTTTCTATTTAAGTTAGTGTTATTTCGGAAAAACACACTCATAGGTTAGTACATGTAGTGGAAACAAATGAACTCAAGAAGGCAGTTAATAAGAAGCGGAATTATTCTCCTATTTCTTTTCGTACTCGTTTTTGGAAGTTAGAGACATGCCACTGTACAAAGTTTTCCAATTCCAATCATTGCACAGGTTGAAAAGAAGTACAGTGACCATGAAATTTCTTTTAATTTCATCGGAATCAATACACTTTATGTAGAGCATGTAAAACCGTTTGGCTGGAAGCAAGTAGATCAAATGGGCTCTAGGAGAATTTACGAAAAAGATGGACATACAGTTGCCTTAACCACTTTTAAAGATGGATTTTATATAGAAGCCGACGAGTAACATTGTAGTACTCTGTCACATTTTACAATAAAAACAAAAGCCACCAATAACATCATCCATGATTTATTGGTGGCTTTCTCATTAATCTTCCTGTTGTCGCTTATGAGCTAAATATATTCTTTTTGAAATTAAGGTCTGTATAATCACGATGAATCCTCCAACTGTCCAATACAATGGTAAAGCAGCTAGCGTATTTAGTGAGATAATTCCTATCATAATTGGGGATATCAATCCAATTAATGCCATCTGCTTTTTCATCTTTGGATCAAGTCCAATTTGTGACACCTTATACTGAATGAAATAAACCAATACAGCAATAGCAACCATGATGTAATCCGTTTCTCCTAAGTTAAACCAGAGGAATGAATGGGTTGCTATTTCTGGTGTTTGGCGAATAGCATAGTAGAATCCAATTAGAAATGGAAGCTGAATAAGCATCGGTAAGCAACCACTAAAAGATGAAAGTGGATTGAAATTATGCTTTTGATAGAGCTGCATCATTTCGAGTTGAAGCTTTCTTTGTGATTCAGGGTCTTTTTTATCTTTATATTTAGCCTGAATCTCTTCCATTTCAGGCTTGATAATTTTCATTTTATCTTGCATTTGCATACTATTCTTTGTTTGTTTAATCATAAACGGCATAATGACTATTCGAATTAATACGGTGATGATAATAATAGAAAGACCGTAATTATCATGAAAGAATACTGCAATAGATTTTATTAAGATAGAAAAGCTGTCTACAAAAATGTGATTAAACCATCCTGTTGACTCGGATGAACTATTCCCAGAACATCCAGCTAGAAATATTATGAGTAAAATGCCTCCGAAAAGGCTGATTTTCTTAAAGTTAGTGAATACAGATTGTTTTTCCATTGTGCTCCTCCTCGTTTTTTAACAAATTTATAAAATGAGGAAAGAGCTCCTTCTTCATCGTCATCCGGTACTTCGATTCGTTTCGTAATAATCGCTAACCAATTACGCCTCTCTACAAATTCATTCACTTGATGCAGTACAGGCTCAAAATTACCATATAATCGGTAGTGATTTCTTATATCCACCTGCTTATTGAAAAAGAATTCAAATTCAGGGAACCAACGAATAACATATATAGCGGAAAGTAATACACTTACATATAGATAAAATGGTGAAAAATCACCAAAGAATTCAAATAGAAAATCTAGCATCATCTGTATTCACCCCCTTTACCATTTAACGTACTTCTATTTCATACGTATGATACACATAAAAAGTTTCTCTTTCTAGGAACAATTATTTCCATTAATCATCAAAGTGTTGTACTTGATATAAATCATAATAACTTCCCTTTGATTCCATAAGTTCCGTATGCGATCCTACTTCCGTTATTTCCCCATTTTCGATTACGACAATTCTATCCGCATGAGTAATAGTTGCCAGTCGGTGGGCAACAATAAATGTTGTTCGATCGGAGGCTAATTTTTCCATTGCTTCCTGTATCGTATGCTCACTCTCTAAATCTAGCGCAGAAGTCGCTTCATCAAAGATAAGGATTGGTGGATTCTTCAAGAAAACGCGAGCAATTGCTATACGCTGCTTTTGTCCTCCAGATAGCTTCACACCACGCTCACCTACTAATGTATCATATCCTTGTGGTAGTTCCATAATGAAATCATGGGCATTGGCAGCTTTAGCCGCTTCCATAACCTCTTCATCTGTTGCATGCGGGTTCCCCATGCGAATATTCCTAGCTACCGTATCCCCAAATAATATATTATCCTGAAGTACCATACCGATATTGTTACGAAGTGATCTTGCTTCATAGTCACGGATATCGATTCCATCCACTTTTATCGATCCTCCGGTTACATCATAAAAACGTGGAATCAAACTGATTAATGTTGATTTACCCCCACCACTCATACCGACAAGGGCAATTGTTTCACCTTGGTGAACCTGCAAGTTAATATTCTTCAGCACAGTACCTTCATCGTCATATTGGAAGGATACTTGATCAAACTCAATATCGCCGTGAACACGACCTGCTTTGACTGCATTTGGTTTATCGACAATATCATATTTTTCATTCATAAATTCAAATACACGGTCGATAGAAGCAATCGATTGGATAAGTACAGTAGATGAGTTTATCAATCTACGTAATGGACTATAGACCCTTTCTAAATAAGCAAAGAATGCTACCATGGTACCTAATGTTAAATTACCAACGATTACCTGATAACCCGAATACGTTATTACTAATAATGGCGCTAAATCGGTGATTGTATTGGTTACGGCGAAGGTCTTAGCATTCCAAGTCGTATGCTCTAATGCTTTATTTAAAAACTTACTATTTTCTTTATCGAATTCCTTTTGCTCATATTCCTCTAATGCAAAGCTGCGGGTAACCGGAACACCCTGTACTCTCTCGTGTAAATGTCCTTGTACCTCTGCTAATGCTTGGGAACGTTCCCTTGTTAGGCGACGTAACTTCCCATAAAAATATTTGATGGAAATGCCAAATATCGGGAATAAAATAATCGAAACTATCGTTAAACCAACATCCATCGATAACATAATACCAATGGCAATAAATATTGTTATTAAATCGAGCCATATATTCATTAAACCCGTGATAACGAAATTCTTGGTTTGTTCGACATCATTTATTACCCGGGAAATTATTTCGCCGGTTTTTGTCGTAGAATAGTATCTTAAGCTCAATTTTTGCAAGTGGTCGAATAGCTTATCTCTTATATCATAAAGGATTTTATTCCCTACCCACTGGGCAAAGTATTGACGATAATATTCAATTGGTGGACGAAGAACTAGAAAAATGACGAATGCTCCACCCATAATCCAGAAGAGGTTGGTTAGTTTTTCATTAGTCCCCCATGTCTCATGACCAATAATGTCATCAATGACGTATTTCATGATTAATGGAATTAATAGTGGTATTACAAACTTCACAATCCCAATAACAATCGTAACGATAATTTTCCATTTATACGGTTTAACATACCCCATGAATTGCTTTATACTGCTCATAATACATCAACTTTCTGTTTGTTTTTTTCTAGAATTATTGTTCTCTAACTTCTTTTGTAAAAAACGGAATACAATAGTATTGTTTATGTTGCATGCCACGGTTATTATGCTTTCCCTATAAAAAAAAGCAAAACCCTTGCTACACATGTAACAAGGTTATCATGACCTATTTGCACTTAAAATCTATATGTAAGAAATCGTTCGTACCATTGATCAACAAAACCAGGTGAAAACGGTCCTTTTCGCTGCTGTATCCAATGCTGTAGTTCTGCCATATTATTGTATAAAATTCGGTCTAATACCCCAGGGTAATTCATTTCATCCCTATGAACTTGATATTCATCTTCATCTAATAAATCAAACGTCATATCTGGATAAACCTTTAAATCTAAATCATAATCAATGTACTTTATTGCATTTTCTTCATAAACAAATGGAGAGCTAATATTACAATAATAATGAATACCATCATCACGAAGCATACCGATTATATTAAACCAATGCTTGGAATGGAAGTAACATATAGCAGGCTCTCTTGTAATCCAGGTACGCCCATCACTTTCTAATACATTTGTCTTATCATTAGCCCCGATTACAACCTGTTCCGTTCCTTTCAACACAATCGTGCTTTCCCAAACACGATGCAAGTTGCCATTATGTTTATAGCTTTGAATTTTTAAATCTGTACCAGCCCTCGGAGCTACCATCTAATCCCTTCCCATTCTAATTACTTAACCGTTGGATATAATTTATTTACACATCCTATAAATCGACAATTTGTCTAACTTTTTCTATCTATTATAAGGGGTGTCAAATAAAATATAAAGCATTTAGCAATGTGATAAGCAAAAAGAAGAGCCTCCGGGAGATAGGAAGCTCTTCATTACTTCGAGGGTAAATCGTTATTTTTTATTAGCTTGAGATTGTTGATTTTGCTGTTTAACTTCTTGAGCATTTGTTTCAGAAGCAAATTCTGTACCAAATTGTCCTTGACCTGCTTTAGATTGCGCGTTTTGCTGTTTTACTTCTTGTACGTTAGTACCAGAAACAGTTTTGTTAGGATTTTTAGCCATTATTATCACCTCCAACAATAAATACTATTTCCAGATAGAGGTGTAATTATGAAGGTAATTCAATAGTATATTTTGGAAGTTTTTCTCCAGTATATTTCTTATAAGAACTGCATCATCTTTTGATGAGAAACTGGGAATGGATAATGTCCTAGCTCTTCTTCCTCCACAAATGTAAGACTGGTAACCTGTTCTGCCTGTTCCATTAAGACTGCTGGATATATACCTAGCTCCCATGTTAAATGTGAAAATACATGCTTTAATTCCCCTTGTTTTTTTCCTAATTTAACTCTTACCCCATAATGGGTGAAGAACCAATTTTCTACTAATTCCATTTCAAGCTCTTGCAATGGAACCATCGGGAATTGCCAAAGATTAGCCAACAAGCCTTCTTCCGGTCGTTGCTCGATAGCAACTTTACCTTCTTCATTTCGTAGTAATAACACTGCATATGGCATTTTTTTATTCTTTTTAGCTTTTGTTTTTATCGGTAATTGTTGCTCAACGCCTAGTTTAAATGCTTCACAGTACTCTTGTACGGGACATACTAAACATGCAGGGGATTTTGGGGTACAAATGGTTGCTCCAAGATCCATAATTGCTTGGTTAAAGGATGAGGGATCCTCGTGTGAGATAACTTCTCTTGTAACCGATTCAAATAACTTCTTTGTTTTAGGTAAAGCTATATCATCATCAATATTGAGTACTCGAGAGAACACACGCATCACATTTCCATCAACTGCAGGTTCTGGTTGATTATAGGCAATAGAAAGAATTGCGCCCTTTGTATAAGATCCTATTCCCTTTAATCCTTCTAATTGCTTCGGATCATTAGGAACTGTCCCGCCGTAATTTTCCACTACTTCGCGCACTGCATGTTGTAAATTACGGGCGCGGGAGTAATATCCTAACCCTTCCCAAGCCTTTAATACCGCCTGCTCCTCAGCAGCTGCTAAATCATATACTGTAGGAAATTTTTCAATAAAATTATTAAAATACGGAATCACTGTATCCACTTTTGTTTGTTGCAGCATAATTTCTGATACCCAAACTTTATAGGGGTCTTGATCCTGTCGCCATGGTAAGTCTCGCTTGTTTGTATAATACCAAGCTAAAAGATCATTTTGAAATGCAGAAATATTAAAATTCTGTAACGGATTATCCTGAACTGTCATATAACCACTTCCTTTATGGTACACTAAAAACACACTGAAAAATTTTAAACCTCAAACTAGATTCTATAGGAGGAATTCGATTTGGATACTGGAACCCACATTGTTATGGGGGTTGCCTTAGCAGGCCTAGCAACGCTCGACCCGGCCGTGAGTAATGATCCGGTCTTATTCAACGCAGTCCTAGTCGGTACAATTATTGGTTCACATGCACCAGATTTCGATACTGTATTAAAATTACGTAATAATGCAACCTATATTAGACATCATCGAGGAGTTACCCATTCTGTCCCTGCCGTCATTACTTGGGGTATTTTAATCGCGACGATTATCCACTTGTTTGTTCCTCAAGCTAATTTCTGGCATCTATGGGGTTGGACAGCATTAGCGGTTTTCCTACATGTGTTTGTAGATATTTTCAATGCTTATGGTACACAAGCATTTCGTCCTTTTACAAATAAATGGATTGCCCTTGGTTTCATCAATACCTTTGATCCTTATATTTTCACCCTACATGTGGCAGGGATAGTGGCATGGGTCTTAGGAGCAAATCCTGGCATTACTTTTTTAATCATTTACGCAGTAATTATATTATATTACATCAAGCGTTATATGGAGAAAAAAGAAATTGTTAAAACTATCCATGAATTCATTCCAGATACAACGGAAATAGCAACTTCCCCAACCATAAAGCAAAATTACTGGCGAGTTGCCATTACGACACCAACTAATTTCTACGTCGGAATAGTGGAAGATGGCCATATTGAAATTGTGGATGAGTTTGAAAAAGTTCCATTACCTAATTCCCCGATTATTGATATAGCCATGCAGGATAAAAATATATCTGCATTTTTATCCTTCTCTCCTATATACCGTTGGGAGATTAGTGCATATGATGACTATACTGAGTTACGTTTTATTGATTTAAGATATCGCTCTAAAACATTTTACCCATTTGTTGCAGTGGTGCAAATCAATAACGATCACGAGATAATTAGCTCTTATACAGGCTGGATTTTCTCAGAACATAAGCTTCAAAACAAATTATATGTTGGCGATAGTCCAGTTTAGTAAACAAGGAGAGAAGCGTAGTTCTACCGCTTCTCTCCATTTTTATTAAAATCAAAAGAGCTCCTTTACTAAACAGAGCTCTCGTCTATTAGTTATCTAATTTTTTCCCTAATAAAGAAATTGGAATTGCCTCTTCTTTTTCATATACTTCATCCAATAGATTGATGCGATGCCCCCATGCAAAAACCCCTTCTAAATAGTTAATTTTAAACCGGTGACCTGGGTCATGACGGAACTCGTATGTGCTCCCTGGTTTAAAGTCTTCTGGATTTAATGTATATGCTAAAGCTAATTGCATTTTTCTTTCATATATTTGAACTTCACTAATATTACCTAATTGTTCTGCCTTTTGGGCTTTTTCTTTAAATTCTCCTACTAAAGCAAGTAATTGCTCCACAGATAAATCACTATACCGATAGTTCATTTAGCTAGTCCCCCTTCAACTCACTTTACATTTTATCAACAATTTAAGACAATTAAAATGGTTATACATTAATATTAGACAAAAGGTGGCTAAATATATGCCGACAGTTGGAATTACAGGTGCTGGTACTGGGCTTGGGAAGGCCTTAGCATTCGAATATGCTAAGCACGGGTATACCGTGTATTTATTAGGACGGAGAAATAATCCGTTACAACTTGTTCAACATCAACTAATTCAAAATGGATTTGACGCAGAAGTTGTTCTCTGTGATGTAAGAGAAGATGCTTCTATTCAAATTGCCTTTCAGCGTATCGGTGAGCTAGATGTTTTCATTAATAATGCTGGCACTGGTGTATTTGGACCTATTGAAGACTATACAGTTGACGATATTGATACTACTTTAGATACAAATGTAAAAGGAACTATACTAGCCGTACAAGCTGCTCTTCCACTTATCCGAAAAAGTAAAGGGAGAATCCTAACGATTATTTCTACAGCAGGAATACGTGGAAAAGTTAATGAATCTCTTTATTGCGCCAGTAAATTCGCTATCCGAGGCTTCACAGAATCCCTACAAAAAGAATGGGAAGAGGAAAATTTCTCTATCACCGCCGTTTATATGGGCGGAATGAACACACCATTCTGGTCTAAATCTCAACATGTTGACGATCCCTCACGTCTAAAAAGTCCAGAGATTGTAGCAAAACAAATTTATGCGGAAGATGATGGCCGCTTAGAGATTGTGATTGATAAGTAGAGGAATTTCGTGGGGCTGATGCTGGAGTGGGGGTTGGAGGGGGATGGTTTTCTTGCTTGGGTGTGGTTTATTTGGGCTTATCTAATTCTCACTTGGGCGTATGTTTCAGGTTTTTGGGATTATCCTTTTCTCAATTGGGCGCATGCTTCCGCTATTTGGGCCCATCCTTCTCTCGTTTGGGTGCATCTAATTCTCGTTCGGGCTTATGCTTCCGCTTTTCGGGATTATCTTTCTTTCGCTTGGGCGCATCTACTTCTCTCTCGGGATCATGCTTCCGCTTTTCTGGACTATCCTTCTCTCGTTTGGGCTCATCTAATTCCAATCCGGGACCATCCTTCCGTTTTTCGGGATTATCTTTTTCTTTCGCTTGGGCACATCTACTTCTCACTTGGGATCATGCTTCCGCTTTTTGGGCTCATCCTTCTCTCGTTTGGGTGTATCTTCTTCTCTCTCGGGCTTATGCTTCCACTTTTTGGGCTTATCTTTCTTTCGCTTGGGTACATCTAATTCCCATTCGGGCTCATGCTTTAGCTTCTTGGGCTCATCTTTCTCTCGTTTGGGTGTATCTTCTCCTCTCTCGGGATCATGCTTCCGCTTTTCGGGATTATCTTTCTTTCGCTTGGGCGCATCTACTTCTCACTCAGGCTCATCCTCCTCCCGCATAAGCGCATCTTCCCCTAAACTATCTACAATACCTAAAAAAACAAGAGACTTGCTCCCTGGCAAGTCCCTAAAATTCTGCTTCAATCTCTTCATCGATAAATTTATTGATTAAATCTATTTGAAATCCTTTACGATATAACCCTTCTTTTACTTTCATTTTTAGTTCATATCCTGACTTTTTAGGGGAATGTTTTCGGACAAGCTTTTCGCCTTGGTATACTAGTGATTCCCATTCTGCAGTGTTATCTTTCTCATCTACTACTGATAATAAAACTTCGCCTATCACATCGGATGTAAATCCTTTTTGGACTAGGGTGGTTCGGAGCTGCTCAATTTTTTTGTTAAAGGATTCTTTCTTACTGGAGCCTATTTTTTTGTTTACCCATTTCATTGCTTTCTCAAATTGTGTATCATAGTTATAAAGTGTTACAGCTTCTTCCGCAATTGATGGGGCAACTCCTTTTTCTATTAATTCTCGTTTTACTAATAGAGGACCCTTTGATGTTGTATTTATTCTAGTTAAAGTAAAGGCTTCAGCAAATTGTTTATCATTAATCAATCCTTCCTTCGTGAGACGATCGATAATGATCATAATATGCTCGGGCTCTACTTCCTTTTTCACTAAATAATCATATATTTCCTGTCTGGTTCTCATACGGAAGCTTAAATAATTGATTGCTAACAGATAGGATTTTTGGATTGTATCTTTTCGGATGAGGAGATCAATCGTTGCTTCATCTAGCTCAAGTCCCTTTCGGAGTCCAAATTCCACCAAGATTGCTTCGTCTACACTAAAGGCATACTTATCACCGTCACCTTCAACAAAATAAATATTATAACGTTGTTTACTCTTTTGTTGTGTTGTTATTCGGCTTATTTTTGCTGGCAACTTCATCACCTCTTTTGTCCATCATAACATGATCATAATATAAGATTACCAAAAGTGAGGAGATTTGTATGAATTTTTTAATCACGGGCGGTACTGGTTTTGTTGGTAAAAAGCTTGTTGAAAGGCTAACCTTACTCCATCATAACAGCTATATCTTAACCCGCACCCCAGAGGAATTTACCAATACCGAACATACTACATATATCACATTTGAGGACGCAAAAAAACTTCCTCCTATTTATGGGGTGATTAATCTTGCAGGCGAGAGCTTATTCGGTTACTGGACGAAGAAAAAGAAAAAAAGATTAAATCTAGTAGAATCGAAATCACCCAAAAGATTATTCATCTCATGAAGAATATGGATGTCAAACCTGAAGTCTTTATAAGTGGGTCTGCTGTAGGTTACTATGGCGTGTCTAATGAAATCATGTTTACTGAAGAGACAGAAAAGCCTGGGGATGATTTTTTAGCTGATGTTGTAGTAGCATGGGAGAATACAGCGAAACAGGCGGAAGATATGGCTATTCGAACAGTGTTTGCACGGTTCGGTGTGATTTTAGGGAGAGATGGTGGTGCATTACCGCTGATGTCACTACCTACGAAATTATTTGTCGGCGGTAAGATTGGCAAAGGAGAGCAATGGACCTCTTGGATTCATATAGATGATGTCGTGGATATGTTGATTTTTACTATCGAAAATGAACACATATCTGCTGCTCTTAATGTGACAGCTCCAACTCCATCTCGGAATAAAGAATTTAATCAAATTCTTGCCAAGAGTCTGCGACGTCCTTATTGGTTCCCTACACCCGGGCTTTTAGTCCATACTGTTACCGGGGAGATGAGTCAGCTTGTGTTGAAAGGACAGTATGTGCTACCAAATAAAGCAATCGAAAACGGGTTCCAATTCACATATCCGACGCTGGAATTAGCGTTAAATCAACTATTTGCTGATGTAAAGAAAAATTAACAAATTTTGTCGATATTTTTGATGAAAAAGTTGTTCCATTTTAGTGATAATCATAGTATTATATGTATTGTTACAAATCGAAACGATTAAAAACACATATTCGTTCTTTCTTTTGCGATTATGATAGTTTTTCTAATGCAACTAGGAAAGAAAATTATACTTTCCAAATTGCAAAATATAACGGGGAAGGCAAATGGTGCGCCACCAGTTTTTTAACTGGTTCTAGTGGGTTCGATTCCCACCCCGAATTTTTGTTGATCTTAATAAAAATTCGCGGGTGGGCTACCAACTAGGTTTCCTTTTCTTTGGTTACCCTCCTGCATAAATAAGGAGGGTTTTTTGATGCTAAAAAAGCGTGAATTACATGAGGTGCCAGTATTGTTTGAACTGATGTCACACCCAGATGTATTCCCATATGTAAGACATAAAGCAACAACTACTGATGAGTTTTACTTCATCACCAAGAAGACAATTGAAGCAGAAGAACGCGGTGAGTTAATCTCAAGGACGATCTTAGACGAATATCAGCAGGCAATTGGTACGATTAATCTGTTTGATATCGAACAGAATCACGGTTTTTTGGCAACATGGATTGGCCAGCCTTATTTCGGGAAAGGGTATAATCGACTTGCTAAGGAGCAGTTTTTCGATGAGTTATTCTTTGATTATGAAATCGAGACTATCTTCATGAAGGTACGAAAAACAAATCTCCGCTCTACAAAAGCCGTTTTAAAACTTCCTTATGTAGCCTTAGGAAACACCATTTACCCAGAAATATATCAAAAAGTAAATAAGAACGAAGAAATATACGATATCTTTGCCATTTCTAAAGAGCATTACCTATCCTATCAGCAATTTGCCAGCCTTGAAGCTAGTGCTGATGATGAAGTTGTATAAAATTGCATAAATATTACAGATATGGTTATTCTAAGAATAAAAGTGAGGGATGACCATGTCGGCGAGAGAAAAGCGTGAAGTAAGAGATAAGTTTCTAAACAAGACGCAGGAAGTATTGTATCAAAAGGAGTTTAAGCGTGCAGACCGCGCTAGGCAAAAAGGGGATCGAAGCTAAGCTTCGGTCCTTTTTTTCCCTTTCCTATAAGGAATACTCTATCTATTAGTTCTAACAAATTTTCTATAGGAAATAAGTATTAAAGCACAGACCAGTGCTAATCCGAGGAATGTGAAAAGAAAGTATAGAGGTGAACCCACTATCCCAAAAGCTACTTCATTTTGAAGTGTTTCTACAATATCCCAATTCCCAGCAATGGTAGGTTGATAATTCTTCGTTTGAAAGTACCCTACTAACATGGTTCCGGCGATATAAAATAGATGAATGACAAAAGAAAAAATACATGATTGAACGATAATCTTCAACCCCTACACCCCCTCGTAGTCTTGGTTCCATTTTATACTATGAAATTTATTACATCAAATTGTTTTCTTAGATGCTTAAGCTGTTTATGTGTAGCCTTGCCTCACTATTCTAAACGTTACACACACCAAAGCCATTTTTGCGGATAAATAAAAAGAAAGCGCTGTTTCCCCTTGATTTATACACAGGATCATGTTGATTATCACTCACAAATTAACTGTGAATAATGTGCATAAGTTTAATTTTTCCTAATTAATAGCGTATTTTCATGTGGATAATCCTGTGGCTAACTTTTTTTCCTAAACGTTACTTTTACTGTTTATTTTAAAATGCTATTTCGGACAAATTCAGCAATTAGTCTCTTCTATACTATCCCAGATTAATTAATCAAATGCTCTCCCTATTGTTCATTCCAATTTAAAAATCCAAGTACTTTTATCCATTACCTTCTCTTATATTATCCCCTCCACCATAAACTAATTGTAATGATTTTTTCTATTGACATACATGTTCTAACTGTTATACTATGAATATAACAGTTAGAACTAATGCTATTACAAAATACCTGGGATTTGAACTCTCCCAGTCTAAAGGAGCGTGTTCCAATGTGCTAATAAATCTAGATTTTGAATCGAATGAACCAATTTATCAGCAGTTAGTCCATCAAATCATTGAAGGGATTGCTCGTAAGGAAATTGCACCTGGTGAAGGACTTCCATCTGTTCGGTCACTTGCTTCTGACATAGGAATAAATTTGCATACTGTTAATAAAGCGTATCAACAATTAAAGCAGGATGGATTTATTCTAATCCACCGACAAAAAGGAGTTGTTGTGAATCCGGATGGTGTTCCTAAGGCCGATGCCAATTATAAGAAGCAGCTGGAGAAAAATTTGCGTCCCCTCATTGCTGAATCAATATGTCGGGATGTTAGTGAAGAGGAATTTTTAAGGCTTTGTTCTACGATTTTTGAAACTTATCAAGGGGGTTCTGCGTAAATGAATATGATATATCTATTCCTTATTTTACTTCCGGTTTTCATCATAACCATGTTTATGCCATATTGGACACGAAAAACAGAAAGCTTTGGTGTATCGATTCCAGAAGAGATTTATCATTTAGATAACATCAAGAAGCTACGCAAACAATATGTCCAGTTTTCTGGAATAGCAAGTATTTTAGTAGTCGTACTTTTTTTAGTTCTAAGCTTTATTGATAACTTAGATGAAATTACTTTTGCTCTTTCCTTCTCTCTATTAATATTCCTATATCTAATTGGCACCTTTTTTATCTACTTACATTTTCATCGAGCCATGAAACGGTTGAAGCAGCTCGAAAACTGGGGCCAAGAAAAAGCGCAAGCAATATTCGTCTCAACTGATTTCAGAAGTCATAAATTAATCCATTCCAATGCTTGGTTTATTATTTCATTTCTCATAACGTTTGCGATGATTACTATAACCTTTATGTTCTATGACCGTATACCAGAGCAAATTCCAATTCAATATAACATGAGCGGTGAAGTTACGAACTGGGAGGATAAATCGACACGCATCCTTCTTGCTATGCCAATCATGAGTCTTTATTTAACACTGTTATTTATGTTTTTAAATACTATGATTGCTAAAGCAAAGCAACAGATTAGTGCCGAAAAACCAGAAGAATCCCTACAACAAAATATCATTTTCAGAAGAAGATGGTCAATGTACCTTATTGTTACTGGGATCGGATTAACACTATTATTTGCTTTCATTCAGTTTTCCTTTATTTTCTCAGTTAACCCAGCAATTCTTACCATTTCACCGCTAGTTTTCACAGCTATACTCACCCTTTGGGCAATCATCTTGGCAATCACGACAGGACAGGGTGGTAGCAGAATAAAAGTGTCAACTGGTACTAATGGAGAAGTGATTAATCGGGATGATGATTCCAATTGGAAGCTAGGAATATTTTACTTTAACACGAATGACCCAGCGCTATTTTTAGAGAAGCGATTTGGAATTGGTTGGACTATTAATTGGGCACGACCACTTGCATGGAGCATTATGTTAGGGATAATTTTATTAGCAGTAGTCATTCCACTGTTGTTAGGGATGTAATTATTATTATGTTCAGGGGGAGTTGAGATTTTATGGGAGATATTAATTGGGCGATACTTGCACCGTTCTTCATTATTCAGCTAATTTTATTAATTGTTGCCATTGTAGACTTAGTAAAAGTAAGAGAAACAAATGGCCCGAAATGGTTATGGGTACTGATTATTGTTTTTGTTAGCATGGTCGGACCTATTATCTACTTCATTTTTGGAAGGAGACAACGTTAAATGAGTTTACTTACAGTAAATAATCTAACTAAAAAATATGGTTCCAAAACCGTCGTGGACCATATTAGCTTTGAGTTTGGTCACAACAAATGCATTGCCCTAATTGGTCCTAACGGTGCAGGTAAAACGACAACATTACGGGCACTATCTGGACTGTTAAAACCATCCGACGGAACTATTCAATTTGAGAATCAAGAAAAGAACCATGACATTCGCGATAAAATTGGATACTTGCCGCAATATCCCGCTTTTCACACTTGGATGACAGGTAAGGAATTTTTAGTTTACAGTGGGAAATTAGCAAAGCTCACTAAAGAAGAGGCGAAAAAAAGGGCAGATGAGCTATTAAAGATAGTCGGGATTTCGGATGAAGCTAAGAACGAGCGAATTGGTCGCTACTCTGGAGGGATGAAGCAGCGACTAGGTATCGCACAAGCTATTATTCACCGCCCGAAACTATTAATCTTAGATGAACCGGTCGCATCGCTTGATCCGCTTGGCAGAAGAGAAGTATTAGTTCTAATGGAAAAATTAAAAGAAGAAATGACCATTTTATTTTCTACTCATATCTTAAATGATGCTGAGGAGGTAAGTGATGAACTAATCTTACTTCATCAAGGACAAATCATTGAATCTGGTTCGATAGCAGAATTACGTAAAAAATATCAAACTACGATAATCGAGTTGCAGGTGGAAGGAGATTTAAGCCTTTACCAAGAAAAGCTAAACAATCTAGAAACTATAATGAGTACAAAACAAGAACGGAACACGCTTTTCATTACTGCCTCCGAGGTAAAAAGTGCACGTGATGAAATTCTAGCCACAGCTACTAAAGAGAATTGGCCAATCACAACATTTTCAATCAATCAAGCCTCACTAGAGGATATGTTTATGAGGGTGGTGAAATCGTAATGCAATGGATGACATTATTTCAAAAAGAGCTGCTAGAGAATTGGCGAAATAAGAAGTGGATTTGGGTTCCATTAGTGATGATTTTAATATCCATAATGGATCCATTAACGACATACTACTTGCCGCAAATTATTGATTCTGTCGGTGGGGTTCCTGAGGGTACTACATTTGAACTACCTGAATTTGCACCGCCAGAGGTCATGATGATGAGTCTTTCACAGTTAAGTTTTTTAGGAGTACTAGTAGTAGTCTTAATTGCAATGGGAACAATAGCTGGAGAACGGAAAAGTGGTATTTCCGAGCTTATCTTAGTTAAGCCTGTACATTATATGAACTATATTACAGCTAAATGGGCTTCCTATTTACTATTAGTATGGGTATCGCTGTTGTTAGCCTTATTAGTTAGCTGGTACTATATTAATCTTTTATTTGGGACAATATCCTTCAGCGATTTTCTTATCACATATATTTTCTATGGCTTATGGTTAACCCTTGTGGTTTCACTGACCATTTTTTATAACACAGTAATTAAATCTTCAGGTTTAGTTCTGTTCTTTACCATTTTAACGATTATGGTGATGAGTATCGTAACCCAGATCTTCCAGCATATTTTGGATTGGAGCCCGAATAACTTATCTACTTACATTATCGAGTCAATCAGTACTGGCGAATTACATTCCGAATTAATTTTAACCGGGGTGATCACACTAGCGATTTCAATCGTATTAATTCTTGTTTCAGGACAGCTATTTAAACGGAAAGAAATGGCTGGATAAATAGGAAGGGGACATCCTGTCGTTATCGTCAGGATGTCCCCTGTTGTTTATCTTCTCTTCTCTATTGTAATTCTTCTGACAAACACAAAGGAAAGTAAAAAGAACAATAAACCGATCCCGAACATTTGATAGAAAAATACTATATTTACTTGATTTACGAACTCGACAATAATATCATAAACCCAGCCTTTAGCAATTCCAAATAGTAGCAATATGACCAGAACCCCAGCAACGAGTCCTCCACCAGCAAGACCATATTTATAGAATAGTAGGCCCATGACGAACATAAAGGATAGCAGGAAAAACATGACACTAATGTCAATCAATAACCGATTTAGCCAATTGTCTTCTATTATCATTGCTGGATGTAGAAACATAAAAGATGTGATATTTGCATTCTTTGTAAGAAGTAGCACGACTTCTTGAATCGTATTTGCAACGAGAGATTGTACCGTGGCAATGATTAAGAAATAAATACCCATACTAATTAAGATGTTCTTACGAGTTGCTCCCATTTTAATGGAAAAAGGAATGCTCTCCTTTACCCTTGTAAATCCTATGACCAAGCAATAAAAGTAAATTGCAAACGGAAAGCCAAATGCTAACATGCCATCTTCTACACCTAATAGGTACACTCCAAAAGCAAGAGAGACTAATAGCATAAATAATAAAATCGACCAAAATATGAGAATGTTATGGCGGATGTCACTAATATAGAAATATAGTAAACCTTTAATCTGTTTATTCATGATTACGCTCCTTTTCTTTCCGTAAGATAGATCATTAATTCTTGAATCGGTACACCTTCAACTGATAATCCAGCTGCTATTGCATCCTCTGAATGCCCTACTACATATGCTGTCATCATACCTGCAAGCTTTTTCGTCATGATCACTTCTTTATCTTGAATGAAATTATCTACTAATTCTTCCGTCCCAGAAACTGCACATGCACTGTTTCGTAGCACGTCTGCATCTTCCTGTAATGCAAGTTTTCCATCTTGAATAATGAGGACTTCTTCAAACATTAAACTAACCTCATCGATTAAATGGGTGGAAAAAATAATCGTTCTTGGCTCTTTTTCATATTCTTCTAGAAGAATTTCGTAGAACTTCTTTCGTGCCGCTGCATCAAGTCCAATATACGGTTCATCAAACACCGTTACCTGTGCTTTACTAGCTAAACCAACAATAATCCCAAGAGCAGACTCCATCCCTTTTGATAAGGCTTTTACCTTAGCTTTTAAATCCAAGTTATATTCCTTCACCAACTCTAATGCTAATGATTGATCCCAATTAGGGTAAAAGTATGAGCTAATCTTTAGGACATGCTTTATAGTCAAATCCTTTTTAAAATTGTGACCTTCTTTAATTAAGCAAATGGATTCTGTTAGTTTCTGATTATCAAACGGTTTTTCACCATCAATCAGAATCTCTCCACTTGTTGATAAAATTTGACCAGCTAATATTTCCATAAAGGTAGTTTTTCCAGCACCATTCCGACCAAGTAAGCCATATATCTTCGGCTCATTAAGCATAAAAGATATAGAATCTAATGCTCGTTTATTCCCGTATTGCTTCGTTAAATTCTTAACCTCAATTTTCATAATCGTGTTCCCCCTCCATCATTCTCATTAAATCCTTTTCACTTATTCGTAGCTTTTTTGCCTCTTCCCTTAATGGGAGAATAAAGTTCTCATAAAATGTCTGCTTTCGTTTTTCAATCAAAATCTCCTTCGCATTGTCTGTCACAAACATCCCTACACCCCTTCGTTTGAATAAAATCCCTTCCGCTACGAGTTCATTAATCCCCTTTGCTGCAGTAGCTGGATTTATCTTATAAAATGCTGCAAACTCATTCGTAGATGGCACCCGTTCCCCTGCCTTAATGGAGTCATTTATGATGGAATCTTCTAGTTGTTCTTTTATTTGAAGGAATATGGGTCTATTATCATCCAAATGATTCTTCATGTTTAAGCTCCTTCGTTAAATGGTTCATTACTTATGTAACTAACCATATAGCATTGAAGGTTTATTGTCAACATTATTTTGAAAAAATTAAACTTAATTAATAAAAGAGCCCATAAAAAAGAGACAGTCTCACACCTTTTCAGTGGGACTGTCTCTTTAGCTACGCTCTAATATGCCTTGTATGGGTGCTTTTTGCGGAAATATTATATAGTCTTCTCCTTCTGTATGGATAACCAAATCTCCATAAACTGCAGTGGAGTATATATTCGTTTCCATTTCCACTAGTTTCTTAATCACTCGGTTAACAGGATGACCATAGTCATTATATTTACTATAGGTTATCACCGCAATATCAGGTTCTACTAACTCTAGAAAATTTTCAGAGCTACTTGTTTTTGAACCATGATGCGCAATTTTAATTATTTCAGCACGTACATCATACTTAGCAGCTATTTTTTTCTCTTGGGCATCTTCTATATCTCCCAGCAATAAAAAGTCGATGTCATTATAGCTGAGCTTTAAAGCAATCGAGGATTGATTATTATTTTTATGCTTGCCGTGCGCATTAAGGATTCGAATATCCAAGAGTGTATCAATTGGCAATTCCTTGCCTGCTTTCGCAACCTTTAACGGAATTTCCTGCTTACGAACTTCATTTATATAATTCGCATATGCCCGGGTAATATGAAGCTTTCCAGAATCTAATATTTCTTTTACCTTAAATTCCTTCATTACTGCTGGAAGCCCACCAATATGATCACGATCTGGATGGGTAGCTATCATTAAATCAATTTTATCAATCCCTAGTCCTTTCAAATAACGGACTACTTTTTTGCCTGCCATTGGTGGACCACCATCAATTAATATATGCTTTTTATTTGGGGTCTTTATATAGATACTATCCCCTTGTCCAACATTTATAAAATGCACTTCCATTTTCGGTGCATGATGACTATGAACTGGTACACCGTCTGTCGCAAAAATAAGGAAGAATATTAAGAAGTAGGAGAGAATTCTAGTTGGTCGCAGCATGAATGATACATCCTTTGTAAAAGAGTTCATTACTATCCTTTCACGTTTCTAAGCGAAATATTTATGTATCCTTTGTCGCCTATGCTATAAATTCTCATTGACTGTGCTTCGTCGCAAAAATATTACTTAAAATGAAGGATTTTGAAAATTCTTGTCGAATACTAGTATATCGGATAAAAGGGGGAATTGATGATGAGTAACACACTACATTCTTTTGAGGTATATACAGATTAACAACTAAAGGTGGAGATGACTATAAATATTGCAATGGTTGATGTTACGGTGTCTAAACCGGACCATGACTTTAATGAACGTGAGCAAAAGATAATTGAAGTATTACTGCTCAACTTAGCAGCACATGGTAATAGTTATGCAACAAAGGAAAATATGGCATTTACTCCAAATGAAAAGAAGAAAGATACCCTGTTCTCTTTTCAATTTGCTTGGCAACAATCTATTCCTAAAGAACAATATGATGAACTTGTATCTTCTATTCAAAGGAAATACGAAACAGCATTTAATATGTGTGACATAGAAAATGTTGAAATACAGTTTCTTGAGAATGCATATTTGAAAAAATAAATTAAGTCATAAAACGAAGAACGAAAATTCATCCGATATATAAATAATAAGACGCATTGGACTTTGACCAATGCATCTTATCTGTTTACGCTTTATTCACTACTACCTCACCATTTTTCACAGAAACATGAACTTTATTCACGTTTTCCTCTTCCAAAAGTAAGTCTGTTAATGGATCTTCAATTTTATCCTGGATAACACGGCGTAATGGGCGTGCACCAAATTTAGGATCATAACCAATCTTAACTAGGGCTTTTTTCGCTTCATTAGTGATGGTAATTTCCATGTTATTTTCTTTAATTACTTCCGTTAACTCAGCTAACATTAAATCGATAATGCTCATTAGATTTTCTTCTGTTAACTCATTGAAGTTAATGATTGCATCAAATCGGTTTAAGAACTCTGGCTTAAAGTATGAGCTTAAGTTTTCCAATGTGGATACTGATTCGTGCTTATCTTTATTGAAACCAACTGTAATTGATTTCATACCTGTTCCAGCGTTACTTGTCATTATAATAACGGTATCTTTAAAGCTTACTTTCCTACCTTGTGAGTCTGTTAGATGACCATCCTCCATAATTTGTAGGAACATGTTTTGCACATCTGGGTGTGCTTTTTCAATTTCATCCAATAAGATGATGGAATATGGGCTACGACGAACTTGTTCTGTTAATTGTCCTGCTTCATCATGACCTACATATCCTGGAGGTGCACCGATAATTTTAGAAACAGAGTGTTTCTCCATATACTCACTCATATCTAAACGAATCATTGCATCTCTTGTACCAAATAATTCTTCTGCTAGTGCTTTTGTAAGTTCTGTTTTACCGACACCGGTTGGACCTACAAATAAGAATGATCCAATTGGACGGTATTTAGATTTAAGTCCGGCACGACTTCTGCGAATTGCTTTTGCCACATTATCCACTGCTTCATCTTGACCAATTACTTTCTTACGAAGGTTATCACCGATATTTTTCATTTTCGCTTGCTCATCTGCTTGTAGTTTTGTTACAGGAATACCTGTTTTCTCTTCTACAATTAGTTGGATATCGGAAATATCTACATCGATGACTTGCTCTTTACCTTTAGCCTTTTCAAGCTGCTTTTGTAACTGGATTTCTTGGTAGCGTAAGTTTGCTGCACGTTCATAATCTTCTTGTTCAGCTGCAGCTTCCTTCTCCTTCACGATTTCGTCGATTCGTCGTTGAATAGAGCTAGAATCTTTTTGTGAATTAGCTAGGTTTAAACGGGAACCAACTTCATCCATTAAGTCAATCGCTTTGTCTGGTAAGAAACGGTCTTGAATATAACGTGCAGACAATGTGACAAATGCATGAATAGCTTCTTCTGAGTAACGAACTTCATGGAATCTTTCATAACGATCTTTAATCCCATTTAGAATTTGAATTGATTCTTCAACAGATGGCTCCTTCACGATAATAGGTTGGAAGCGACGTTCCAGAGCGGCATCCTTCTCAATTTTTCGATATTCTTTCAACGTAGTTGCTCCGATGATTTGTAATTCCCCGCGAGCTAAAGCTGGTTTTAGAATATTACCTGCATCCATTTGAGATCCTTCTGCCGTTCCAGCACCTACTACTTGATGAATTTCGTCGATGAAAAGAATCGTTTCTTTGCGTTCTTGTAATTCCTTAATTAACTGTTTCATGCGTTCCTCAAACTGACCACGGACGCCTGTGTTTGCGACTAGCGATGCAACGTCTAAAATATAGACTTCTTTATGAATTAATTTCGCAGGTACTTGACCTTCTGCTATTTTTAGAGCTAGTCCCTCAGCGATAGCTGTTTTACCAACACCTGGTTCACCAATAAGAACCGGGTTATTTTTATTTCTTCTATTTAATGTTTCAATAACACGTTTAACTTCCTGATCACGACCAATTACTGGGTCAATTTCACCAGCGCGAGCAGCGTCGGTTAAGTTTCTTCCTAGTTGATCAAGCAAGCCATTTCGCTTCGTTCTTTTTTGCTTTGTTTTGGTTGATGTATTAGAATATGCTGAACCATTATTTTGGAAAAAGTTATCTGCAAATGCATCATTTTCTCCATCAAAAGGATTAGAGAAAAATCCATTTGCATTCATCATATTTTCTTGGATTTCACGGAAACATGAATTGCAAAGGTGCATCTGCATCTTTTCATGATTCATTTGCATTGCCATATTAATGTTCGCTTCATTTACACCACATTTTTGACATTTCATTTTCCATTCCTCCCGATAATTAAATATCAATAAGATCAAATTTGACTTTGACTATCTTTGACCTTGTGATTTTATTATACTCTGACCTTTTTTGACTTTCAAGTATTTTGTTCCATTTTTTTGAGAGGCAATAGTGAACCTATATCATACCGGTTTGTAGGTCCTCTCTAAAACCATCGTTCATACTGTGTCACTCACTTTCTATCGCTATATCCCCTTATTTAATAATAGAACCCTCCTCACTGCCAATGCGCTAATCTAATTCATCCATTCAGTAATTCTATCCCTTTTTCCATAAAAAATAGCAGCCAATCGGCTGCTATTGTGATACCTTCCGTTCTATTTCTTTCTTCCTTAATTCTACCCGTCTAATCTTCCCAGAGATAGTTTTGGGCAATTCTTTTATAAACTCTATTTCCCTAGGGTATTTATAAGGTGCGGTTAATGATTTAACATGCTCTTGTAATTCCTTCGTTAATTGACCTGGTTCTTCTTGAACATTTGGTTTTAGAACAACGAAGGCTTTTACAATACTTCCTCGTACCGCATCCGGACTTGCTACAACAGCACACTCCTGGACATGTGGGTGTTTCACTAGAGCATCTTCGACCTCGAATGGTCCGATCGTGTAACCTGAGCTAATGATGATATCGTCACTACGACCTTCAAACCAGAAATATCCGTCCTCGTCTTTTCGAGCTTGATCTCCTGTTATATAAAAATCCCCTCGCCGTGAAGCATTAGTACGTTCTGCATCTTTATAGTACGCTTTAAACAAAGCAGGACTGTTTAAACGAACAGCGATATCACCAACTACATTGACTCCTACTGGTTCACCAAATTCATCTATAATTTCTACATCATTCCCAGGTGTTGGTTTACCCATGGAACCTGGTTTAACCTCCATGTTTTTCATGACACCTAGTAATAATGTGTTTTCTGTTTGTCCGTAGCCATCCCTAACGGTCACATTGAAGTAGGTACGGAATGTATTAATCACTTCCACATTTAATGGTTCACCAGCAGAAACAGCACTATGAAGATGTGTTAGCTGATATCTACTTAAATCATCAACCTTAGCCATTAGGCGATACTCTGTTGGTGTGCAACAGAGGACATTAATCTTATTTTCTTCTAATAAACTTAAATATTTTTCTGCGTTAAATCTTCCATTATAAATAAAGCCTGTAGCCCCCATACCTAGAACCGATAAGAATGGACTCCATATCCACTTTTGCCAGCCAGGTCCTGCTGTAGCCCAGACCTTATCTCCAGCTTTTACACATAGCCAATTTTCTGGAGCTGTTTTAAGGTGAGCAAATCCCCAGCCATGGGTATGCACAACGCCTTTAGGGTTGCCAGTAGTACCAGATGTATAAGAGATAAAAGCCGTGTCATCTCTTGTTGTAGCTGCCTCTTCTAACCAAGGCGATGAATCCTCCATCAGCCCATCGAGAAAATACCAATTATCGACTGGTCTGCCGACTGCAAACTTTATAAGAGAGTCATATTCATGAAGATCTTTATATTGCTCGGTAAAAGTATGATAACTTACCACACCATTTACTTCTCCGTGGCTTATCCGGTATTGTAAATCATTCGTTGTTAGCATTTCGGAACTAGGAACAACTATAATGCCAGCCTTTAAGGCCGCTAAATAAACCTCATAAGCTTCAATTCTACGTGGAATCATGACGAGAAGCTTATCACCTTTTTTTAATTCACTTTCCAGGAAAACGTTTCCAATTTTATTCACGTTTTTCATGAGTTGACCATATGTAATTTCCCGTTTTCTAACTTCTTCGTCTTCCCAAATTAACGCTTTTCTGTTTTCGTGCTGCACATGCTTCTCCATTTCCATCACTATGTTATAGTCCATAGGAGCAATTAGATCCTCTCGCTTCACCTCATCAACTCCCTTAGCTTATTTCCAATTATTATAACAAAAATTTTGAAATGTTAAAATATAATTTAAGTGAAAAAAAGCTGGGACAATACTATTACACATAGGATATACCGAACATTAAAGTTAGCGCATCAAACCCGCCCCGGAAATATACTTGCGGTTGCTTCCAGTACAGGGGCGACACCTGCTCGAGAAAACCTCGCAGTGTCTTCTTTACACTTCATCACAGCATAAGTGCGACATCTGCTCGAAAAGACCTCGCAGTGTCTTCTTTACACTTCATCACAGCATAAGTGCGACATCTGCTCGAAAAGACCTCGCAGTGTCTTCTTTACCGTCGGGCGGCTGGTGAGCCTCCTAAGAGCTAACGCTCCCCTGGGGTCTCACCGATGCCTTTCCTCCCACAGGAGTCTCCGTATATTTCCGGGGCTAATGTGGTGATGGTTCGTTTGTTATTACCTTTGTTTTAGTTTTGTCCCAGCCTTACTATACCTCTAAAAAGAAAAATAGTGGGAAAAGTCACCCGTCGATGACCTTACCCACTAATCTTAGTATGTTTCAATAACCGTAAATCGGCTCTGATACTTTATCTTTCATTACCAATTCGTCTAGACTTTTAAACGTGTATCCATCTTTCTTTAAGTCTTGGATAATTTTCTCTAACGCTTGTGCATTATCCTCTGATACGGCATGAAGGAGAATAATAGCTCCTGGATGAACTTGCTCCATCACTTGATCATAAGCATATTGCCAACCTTTTTGGGCTTTTGTATCCCAATCGATTATTGCTAGCGACCAGAATACATGAATATAACCCAAGTCGTTTGCCCATTCCAATGTCTGTTGATTAAACATCCCTTTAGGTGGACGGACATATTTTATGTCATCTTGTTTAGATATTTTTGCAACCGCCTCTTCCAAGGTTTCCAGTTCCCGCTTCATAACTTCCTTCGTTAATATCGTAAAATCTGGATGATGATAGGAGTGATTTCCTACTATATGTCCTTCATCTACCATTCGCTTAATTAAATCAGGGGCACTACTAACATAATGTCCCGTCACAAAAAACGTAGCAGGTACCTTTTCTTTTTTTAATACATCTAATATTTCATCGGTAAATCCCTGCTCATAGCCGTTATCAAAGGTTAAGTAAAGTGTTTTATCACCAGAATCATCAACATAATAACTACCATAGTCTTTTAATATTTGATGATACTTTCCTATATCTGGCCTCTCATGATTCTTGTTTTTCTTATAACCCCAACCATAAGCTTCTGCCTCATCTACATTCATATAAAAAAAGGCAAGAAAAAATATGATGGTAGATGCTAATACGAAATGCCCTTTATGCATGATACCCCACCTATTTTTTTCTTACCTTTTGCTAAATCAGTTCTTTTTATTCACTTATAATCTATTTACCTACATCTTCGTTTATAAGAACAATGATGCTGCCCACCCAAAGATGAATAGTGGAATATTAAAGTGAATAAATGTAGGAACACATGTATCCCAAATGTGATTGTGCTTTCCGTCTGCATTTAATCCTGATGTTGGCCCAAGTGTACTATCAGATGCAGGAGAGCCAGCATCACCAAGTGCACCAGCTGTTCCTATTAGTGCTGCTGTTGCCAGTGGCGAAAAACCAGCCGCTAAACATATTGGAACAAATAATGCAGCTACAATTGGAATCGTTCCGAACGATGATCCAATACCCATCGTAATCACTAATCCGACTACTAATAAGACAAACGAAATGATTGCCTTATTATCTCCTAGAAATCCAGAGGATGCTTCAACTAGGGCATCCACTGCACCCGTCTCTTTTATAACATTGGCAAACCCGGATGCTACAAGCATTACGAATGCGATGGAGCTCATCATACTGACACCATCTGCCACGATTTTATCACTTTTAGAAAATGGAACAACAAAGAATAATACCATTAATAGTAGACCTGTTAATGCACCTAGAATTAGATTTCCAGTAATGATTTGGACTACTAGAGCACCAAGGATTGCTATAATCGTTAGTACATGCTTTATATTAAAGCTAACTTCTTCTAAATCTTGGTTGACAAAAGCAGCTGTCCCTGCGACATCCGATTTAGGCTCTTTATCTTTACGATATGTGATGAAAATAGCAATGAATAAACCAACTACCATTCCTAAAGCGGGGATAATCATTGATTTTGCAACTTCTCCCATTGTAATAGTTGCACCACTTTGTACCATGCCATCATAGATTGTACGGTGGAAAATAAGGCCAAATCCTGCGGGAATCAGAATATAAGGAGCCTTTAAACCAAATGTTAATGCTACTGCCACCCCACGACGATCAACCCGCATCTTATCAAATAGTTTCAATAGTGGTGGGATTAAAATTGGGATAAACGCGATATGCACCGGTACAGCATTTTGTGATAAAGAAGCAACACCTGCTATAGCTAGTAGGAGCATCGTTTTCTTGCCGGTTAATATCTTGATTAAATAGTTAACTAATATAGTTGTAATACCTGTGTAGCTAATAGCTACTGCAAAAGCTCCTAGTAATATATAACTTAACGCTGTATTTGCTTGCTCACCCATTCCATTTACAAGCATCTCAATTGCTTCTATAACATTCAATCCTGCCATTAATCCTGCAGCAACAGCTGCAATGATAACAGAGATTATTACGTTAACCCTTAATAAGCTTAATAATGTCATTACTAATACGGATACAATGACTACCCATTCCATATTGTCTTCCCCCTTAACTCTCTCGCTTCATTACTTTAACATGATAAAGCATTGAAGCGTTTTAGTCAACTTATTATTTTCACCAAAATCTGGAATTCTATACAAATTAACTAAAAAAGCTCTGAAACCATTATAGAATCAGAACTTTTAGAAGGGGATTATTTTAATTCAAATGAAAAAGATACATGATCTTGGATTGGTATCCACGCACCGATACCTTGCTTTGTCACATTTTTAATAACGAGTGATTTCTTCGTTCCTTTTAGTTCAATATAAACTTCTCCAAATGTTACTTTCCCTTTTTCATTTACCGCAGGTGCAAAAGCATGTAAGTAGCCGTATTTATCTGGAGGAACACCATAGGAATTCGTTTTTTTCGTTCCTGCGCCAATGGTAGTAGTATAAGAAAGTGGTAATTTAGTCTTTTGTTTAGATGTCATAATCATCATTTGTTTCACATCATTAGGGTTGTTAATCTTATTTGTTAAAGCACCCTTTACTTCTTTTTGGGCTTGTTGATTAAAACTTAGCTTTTGATTATCTGTTCCACCCATATTATTAAGCTCGTTAACGTTAATCTTTTGATACTCCCAATTTATATTGGTATCATCCGATTCGTAGTGTAGAGGCCATCGTCCAAGAAACACCATTCCTCGATAGCCAATACCAATTGGAGATGGGTTAATGGTGGATTCATTCAACATTTTGATTAAGTTTGGGTTACTAATTTTCACATCGGTACTATCCATTAATTCTTGTGTGAGTTTACTTGGCTCAATAACTTCCTCATCTTCATTGGAATTAGGATAGGTATTTTCTTTTGCAATATCTAAGACATGACTAGGAATTTCATAGTCATTCTTCTCTTTCTCTCCTTTCTCTTTAGCTAGGACGATAATTGGAGAGTATATTGCAAGTAAAAATATGATTAATGCTATAATATAATTGTTTTTCATCATGCCCATTCCTCTCTTTTTGCCTTAGTTTTTTCGTGTGCTTGCAATTTTATACATACATGTCATCTATAGGGGGGAACAAAAAATGATATTAGATCGTTTTCGCTTTTGGATTTTAATTTTGCTTGTGATGATTTCTGGTTTATCACAAGGAATGCTTATGCCACTACTGGCGATAATTTTAGAACAGGGCGCTGTAAGTTCTTCTGTCAATGGCTTACATGCTACAGGATTATACATTGGGGTTTTACTAGCTTCTCCTTTCATGGAAAAACCAATGAAGAAATTTGGATTTAAACCGATTATCTTAATTGGTGGTTTATTGGTTATTGTTTCTTTATTATTATTCCCTTTGTGGGAAGCGCTATGGTTCTGGTTTATCTTGAGAGTAGCAATTGGTATTGGTGATAATATGCTCCACTTTGGGACACAAACATGGATTACCACAACAGCAGACAAACATACCAGGGGAAGAAGCATTTCACTTTATGGAATGTCCTTTGGATTAGGATTTGCGATTGGCCCATTATTTACCAGGCTATTAGAGGTGAATGAAGCACTACCGTTTATTGCATCTGCACTATTAAGTACTATCGTATGGTCCCTAATGTTATTTGTTCGTAATGGACTGCCAAGTAGCGAAGCACCTAGTGTAGAAACAACGAAAGACAGCTCACTTAAGCGATTCATTCAGACAACGAAAATCGCATGGATTGCTTTATTACCGCCGCTTGCTTATGGGTTCTTGGAGGCAACCCTTCACGCTACCTTTCCTATTTACGGCCTTCGGATTGGTCATGATGTGGACATGCTTTCGTTGATTATTCCTTGCTTTGCTGGTGGAAGTCTAATTTCTCAACTACCTCTCGGAATACTAAGTGATCGAATTGGAAGAAGAAAAATCCTGTTAATCATCCTAACACTTGGTCTATTCTGTTTTATCGGTGCGGCTTTATTCGAGGCATCTGTTATGGCATTATTTATTCTATTTACATTGGCGGGAATCTTTGTTGGTTCACTATACTCATTAGGAATATCTTATATGACGGATTTACTCCCACAGTCATTATTACCAGCGGGAAACCTGTTATGTAGTATCGCATTTAGTATTGGAAGCTTAGGTGGACCCTATTTAGGTGGTATATTTATTGATATATTCCCTCATGTATCGTTCTTCTATGTTATTGCAGCTGTTTTAGCACTCATTGTAGGTGCAATGTTAATGAAGCGAAATAGTGCCATTATGGTTAGTAATTAATTTTCATTACGGGTGAATGAATGAACAAAAATACACTCCCCTCAGGCAAAACAGTTTATCTGTCTGCCCGAGGGGAGTGTTTTATTTACATCTAATGTGCTCTTAATTTATCGCTCGATTTGCTTTAATATCCACATACTTGCCATACCTTGCTTCTAATCTATCTTGTAAATAAGATATAGCAATTCCAATCGGCCAATAGACGAAAGCAACCATAATATACATGGTCATCGCATCAAAGGTACGTCCAGCGACTATTTGTGATTTTTGGAATAGCTCTGGCACCGTAATAATAGCGGCCAGTGAAGTTCCTAACATCACACTTAAAAATACATTAGCTAAAGGTGGAATGGCGATACGAATGGCTTGCGGCAAGATAATTAATCGCATTGCCTTCCAATACGGTATGTTTAATGCCTTAGCCGCTTCCCATTGTCCTTTATCCACACTAGATAGTGCTGCTCGATAGATTTCTGCAATATATCCGGCACTATTTAACCCAAACGCAATCGATGCAGCAACAAAGGCGGTTAATTTGATTCCCATGATCGGTAACCCATAATAGATCAAGAATAGAAACACGATAATTGGTGTGCTTCGCATAAACGATATATATATCCTTGATGGCCAACGAAGGATAAAATTTGTTGAACTTCTTGCTAGTGAAATAAAAAATCCTAATATCAGACCAATACCCATTCCGATTAAAGCAAGTGAAATGGTCATTGGTACCCCTTCTAACAAAAACGGCAAGCTATCCCATGCAAGCTTTGGATCAAATAATTTATCTAATTGAACTCTATCAATTTCAAACATTTCATCACCTATTATTCGATTCCTTCGATTTCAATAACTTCCTCTTCCGTCTCTTTCGATACATCTAGCCCACCAAAGAATTCTTCTGAAATCTTCGTTAATGTACCATCCTCTTTCATCTCAGCAATAACTTCATTTACCTTATCTAATAATACCGTTGCTTCCTTTTCCATTACGACATTATTTGTTGTTGGATGGAAACGAAGGTCAGGATGTAAGGTAATATTAAATTCTGGAAATGCTTGAATGGCTAAAGCTTGAAGATAGTAATCGTTAATTACTACGTCTGTACGCCCGTTATGAACGTCACGTAAATACGCATCATTCGTTACGTTTCCATAAGTGATTACTTCTGCACCATATTTTCTAGCGATATCACTATATACTGTAGTTGCTGCTCCGCCAGCTTTTTTACCTTCTAAGTCTTCCAATGTATGAATGCCAGATAGATCATCGGCACGAACAATCATTGTCGAAAATGAATATTTAATCGGTTCTGAGAAAGCGAATTTTTCACGACTTGCTTCTCTTGGTCCTGCTTGAATAATATCTACACGACCACTTTGCAATGCAGATAACATTGCATCAAAAGCCATCGTTTCAAATTTAATATCCACACCTAGACGCTTGGCGATCTCTCGAGAAACCTCTACATCATACCCCGTTAGTTCATCAGATCCTTCAGGATAATACGAAGCCGGATACAATGTTCCCGCAGTTCCAACTACAATCTCGCCAGATTCTTGGATATGCTCCCAGATGGCATCCTCTACTTGATCATTTTCTTTTCCTCCACACGCTGCGAGAAGAAATACTATGCTTAATACAATTAACACAAGGTAAATTTTCTTCACCTTAAAGCCCCCTTTGGTCTGTTATATTTTAATAATCTTTTTGATTATAACAGATATTATTGTAAGCGTTCAAATTATTTAAATTAGGAAATAAACTGTTATGGTCTTTTCAACACATTTAGCAGTAACACATGTTCTGAGGATCTTTATAATAGGAGGGATATGACGGAATGGAGATCCGATATAATGCAACGAACCAACCCACAAATTGGTTAAAAAAGCAGTACCTCATCTTGAGTTTATTGCGGCTTTGTTCAGTGGCTTTATTATCCTTTTCATTTGGTTATTAGAGAGCCAATTATTCTATAATTGGTTCGTCCTATTTATCTCAATGCTTTTGCTATTGGTCGGTATGCAAAGGCAAAAGAGGGAATTACAGAAACCATCCAAAATAAAGAGCTTAATAATGAAGCATGAGGACTAACTAGTAGTCCCCATGCTTCATTTTGCTTATGGTTGCATTCAGTATTCCACCAATAATGACAATAAAGGCAGATAAATAAAACCATATCATTAATGTTATAACTGCTCCCAAACTACCATAAGTCGTGGAGTAATTTCCAAGATTGGAAACATAATAGGAAAATGCGTAGGATGACAGCTGCCAGGCTATCGTAGCAAATAGTGCTCCCCAAAAAGCATCTCGAAAATATACCTTTATATTCGGCGCAAACTTATATAAAAAGAGAAACACAATAAAGAATACGACTGACGTTACAACCCAACGCAGCATTTCCCAAACCGTAAGAAAGTCCTCTGATAATCCAAAGAAAGAAAATAAATAGACTCCAATCATTCGACCAAGAACTGGTAACAGAATAGCAATTACAATAACACCGATCATTGCGATTGTAAGAACAATCGCAATTAATCTTGAGATAAGGAAAAACCGATCTTCTTCCACCTCGTAGGAACGGTTAAATACACGCATAATGGCATTGATTCCGTTCGAAGCAACCCATAATGTACCAATAATCCCAATCGATAATAAGTGTCCATTTTGTTGTGAAACAAGCTGTTCCACATTTGTCTCGATTAATTGCATGGAATCTGGTGGTGCTACAGAGGATAATATCCTAATCAAAACGCTAGTATCGATTGGAAGGTAACCTACTAATGTTATAAGAACAACGAGTAAAGGAAATAAGGATAAAAGAAAAAAATAAGCTAATTGTGCGGCTAGACCAAATGCTTCTACTTCTAGAATTCGTCCAATTAGCTTTTTTATAAAGGTTATCGTTTGATCCAAGCTTTAACCTCCCACATTAGAAAAGAACAGGGGTCAGCTATGTCCCCGATTCATACTTATCTGTATTCAAATAGTATTTAACCTTCTATTTGTTTAGGTTTGGAGGTTACTTTGACTAATGTATTTTCTACTTGTTCTAATGCATTAACTGCGTTTTCAGCCTGATATGCGAAGCTCTCACTAAATTCTTCCATTGCTACTTTCGCATTATGAACCGATAGAGCTGGATTTCTCATGATATCGACAGATTTATCTTTTACATTGGCTAATTTATGCTTTGCATAATTCCTTGTATCCCAATCGAAAAGTGCTACAATGCCACCTATAGCCGCACCAATAGCAATACTTGAAATCAGTCTTTTTTTACCCAATTGATATCTCTCCTTTTTTATATGTTGTGTTTCTTCTGTATATACGAAAGTAAATGGGTACACCCCTCTGAAACCAATTCATATGTGTAATCAAAATTTCCCGTATAATATGGATCTGGAACCTCTCGTTCTTTTGACTCCGTCACGAAATCCATTAACTTAGCAACGACAACATGTTCAGTTTTAGAATTAATTTTTTGCAAATCATTTATATTTTGGTCATCCATCGCAATAATATAATTAAAATCATGCCAATCTTTTTCAGATACTTGTCTCGCTTTCATCCCAGCATAAGAAATATTCTGCTCATCTAGTATTTTTCTAGTCCCAGCATGGGGAGCTTTACCAATATGCCAACTGCCTATACCACCTGAATCAACACTAATCTGTTCTGATAATCCTTTCTTCTCTACTAAATGACGAAACACTGCCTCAGCCATTGGAGAGCGACATATATTACCAAGACATACAAATAAAACTTTAATCATATTGACGTATCCACCTTTCGTATCTATTATAATCAATATCGCCATAAGTTTTAAGTGATATGATAGAGGAAACTCGTAATAATAATTGAATGTTCTAAATATTATATCTATAATAAATAAGAAAAGGAGGGGTCATATGGAAGAAATAATTAGTAGCATTAATGACTTTGTCTGGGGACCACCAACATTAATTCTTATTGTGGGAACTGGTATTTACCTAACATTGCGTCTTGGATTTCTACAGTTTCGCACACTTCCCTATGCCTTACGTCTAGCGTTTAGCCCAAGTAAACAGGATAAAAAATCAAAAGGTGATATTAGCCATTTTCAAGCCTTAACAACAGCTATGGCAGCAACCATTGGTACTGGAAATATCGTTGGCGTAGCAACGGCTGTTGTTTTAGGAGGTCCTGGTGCTGTGTTTTGGATGTGGCTTACAGCATTTTTTGGTATGGCAACAAAATATGCTGAAGCTATACTGGCGGTTAAATATCGAGTCGAAAACAGTAAAGGTGAAATGTCTGGGGGACCGATGTACTACTTAGAAAGAGGTTTAAATGCGAAGTGGCTTGGCGTTCTTTTTGCCATTTTCGGTGCTTGTGCAGCATTTGGTATCGGAAATATGGTTCAGTCTAACTCAGTTTCTGATGCATTAAGCAGTTCTTTTAATGTACCGACTTGGGTTACTGGGCTAACCCTAACCGTATTAGCTGGCCTCGTCATCATTGGTGGAATTAAGAGTATCGGAAAGGTAACGGCTTTCTTTGTTCCTATTATGGCTTTATTCTATGTACTTGGTGGACTTGCTATAATTGTGTTTAACTTTGATTTGGTACCAGCGGCAATTAGCCTAATTTTCACGGATGCATTTACAGCGAGTGCTGTAGGCGGTGGCTTGCTTGGTTCGGTTATTCGCTATGGTGTAGCTCGTGGAGTATTCTCCAATGAAGCCGGTCTAGGTTCTGCACCAATTGCGGCTGCGGCTGCTAGAACAGACTACCCAGGTAGGCAAGCTCTAGTATCCATGACACAAGTATTTATTGACACGATTATCGTATGTTCCATTACTGGAATTACCATTGTAATGGCAGATCTTGCCGGTAGTGGCTTATCTGGAGGCCCTCTAACCCAAGCATCCTTCACAGCGTTCTTAGGTGACTGGGGTGGCTATATTGTCACCATTGGCATTGTATTATTTGCCTTTTCCACAATGGTTGGATGGTCATACTATGGTGAGAAATGTATTGCCTATTTATTCAATGATCGTGCTGTTCCGATTTACCGTATCATATTTGTATTAGCTATTTTCTGGGGTGCAGTTCAATCGTTGGATCTAGTTTGGAATATTTCGGACACGATGAATGCCCTAATGGCAATTCCAAACTTAATTGGGTTATTAGGACTATCTGGTGTGGTCGTTTATGAAACGAAGAGGTTCCTAGAGGTTGCTAGAAAAGAGAAGGAACAAGAACGAGCTTAATGTTTAAAAGGACAATTCCCTTATTAAAGGGTTCATTGTCCTTTTTATTTTCTAAAATATATTTGTTAATCCTCTAATAAATACCCTAACATCCGTAATGCCTCACAGGCTTGATCTAACTGTTCTTCTCTCTCCGCTTCAATCTCGTGTAGATGTACACCTTCTGTAAGCCTAGAAAGTAACGATGCCCCTGTATGCTTTAATTCCTCTAAAAAAGCATCCGCTTCCTTACGATTTTTAATCATTAAGGAGCCTGTTATATCACCGTATATTGGGTGTTCCACCATTACATTTCTTACGGTAACTCCATGATCTACTAATGTGTAAAGCTCCTCAGCTGTTTGTTCTGCTGTATGCTTCACAACGATGACACGAGTTGCTCGTTCGTTCTCATGATTATCACGTAAATAAACATAACCTCTAGCGGTAGCCATAATCGGCTCACCTGTTGCTTTTAAAAGAGATATATCTTGTACAATGACTTGACGGCTTACATTGGAACGCTCTGATAGCTCTTTCCCTGTAATAGGCTCACGCTCGTCCTTTAACCAAGTTAAAATTAAATTTCTTCTTTTTTCCCCTAGAATTTTTTTCGCTTCTCCCGTCATTGGTACAACCTCCGCATACTTTTTCACTTATTATACACACTAACGTTACACGATTTTCTCTTATTATACCTTACCTATTCGTAACAGACTAATATGTCATTTTTAAATTATGATTGATTTTTTACATTACATGTGTAAATATATGTGTAAAGACACATGTAAAGTTTTGATTGAATCTATTAAATTATGAAATGAAGGAGCATACAAATGAAACGTATTTGGGGAATCATCATCATTATAACCATTCTCTCAGCTTATATTATTCCGTACACCGTGCTATCGGATGTTCAATCTTGGACCGGTAGCTTTTTGTTCTGGGGTATAACAGGCGTTGTTATTATTATTGCAAACATCATGCTGACAAGGGATTGGAGTGAATAGAATTGAATACTAGTTTTGTCATTTGGGGAATTATTATCTATATTATCATCGCATCCACGATTGCATTATTATCTAGAAAGGGAAATATCCCTGGAATGTCAGGTTACTTTATTGGGAATCGTAAAATGAATGGTATACTATCCGCACTTAGTTATAGTGCTACGACTTACAGTGCCTTTATGATGGTTGGACTAGCTGGGCTTACTTATCAGGGTGGGGTCGGTGCACTTGGTTTTGAAATAATTTACTTTATAGGTGTTTCGCTAATTTTAATCTTTGGACCGAGATTCTGGTTAGCTGGAAAGAAAAATGGGTATGTGACGCCATCGGAAATGATTGGGGATCGGTATCAAAGTAAGTCTGCTGCAATAGTTATTGCACTCATGAGTTGTCTATTCCTAATTCCATATAGCGCCGTACAATTGGCCGGTGTTGGATATTTATTACAAGGAATGACAGGTGGCTCGATTTCTTTTTCTACCGGGGTTATCATCGCTATCGCGCTCGCTCTGTTCTTCTCTTATGCTGCCGGAATTCGTTCAGTGGTTTGGACCGACTCCCTTCAAGCAATATTTATGATTATTACATCTACTATCGTGGTAATCTTAATCGTCCATTCGCTTGGCGGATTTGGACAGTTTTTCGATAATTTACAAACAACACAACCAGAAATGTTAGCTGTACCAGGAAATGGTTATTTTAGCATTTTAACTTTCTTGGGATTAACCATACCATGGTTTTTCTTTAGTATTTCGAATCCACAGGTAAGCCAACGACTATTCATGCCGAATTCCTTTAAAGGCTTAAGACAAATGTTAATCGGATTTCTTGTATTCGGATTAATCTATACATTTGTATCGGTTATGTGGGGATTTTCAGCTTTACAGCTTTTCCCAGACTTAGAAAAAGCAGACCTAGCAACTCCTAGTCTGTTATCATCTGATGCTGTTCCACCACTATTAGGCGTAATCGTAATGGTTGGAATCTTAGCTGCAGCGGTATCCACCATTGATTCTATCATGCTTACCTTATCCTCTATGTTTGCTCGAGATGTCTATGGGAACATGAAAAGTCGGCCAGACGATCGAAAGCAATTAAAAGTCGGAAAAATTATTATTCCAGTAATCGCTATATTAGCCTATGCTTTTGCAGAACTGGAGTTAGATTTAATCGCTGTCTTGTCTGTTGCTGCTTCATCTGGGTTAATCGTTGGTGTTCCAGCTATTGTCGGGACATTTTTCTGGAAGCGTGGAACTTCCTTAGGAGTTATCGTTAGTGTAATTGTAACAGCGCTTTTAGTACTTTATCTAGAAGCTACTGGTACGAAACCGCTTGGCCTAGGTTCCGGAATATGGGGGCTAATAGTTTCATCTGTACTATTTATTGGTGTCAGCTTAATATCACGACCACCGGAAGCAAAAGCACATGAGTTTGTTAATTTGATGAAGGAATATCGAAAAACAAAGAAAGCCATAGAATAAAAAGTCATTAACAAAAAGAGACTGTGTTATTACGGTCTCTTTTTGTTAATGGCACTAATTAATCCGCAACTGGAGCAATGCAGCTTTCATTATTATTTTTTGCGGTATTAACATAGTTCGACACATTATAAGCTTTAAGTTCTTCGGGTTCTAACTGAAAGATGAACTCTCTAGCTTCTAATGGGACCATCTCTTCTGGTGCAATCCACTCATTTTCTTTGCTCTTTGGTAGAATAATCGGCATACGATCATGTATATCCTTCATAAATGGATTCGCTTCACGGGTTAGGATTGTACAGGTAAATAAACGTTTATCATGTTGGGACCATTTATCCCATAGCCCTGCGAATGCAAATAGCTTACGATTTGCTAACTGAATGCGTTTTGCTTGTTTTCCATTCTCTGTCTTCTTCCACTCATAGAAGCTATCCGCTATAATTATGCACCGTTTGCGGGACAGTAGTTTCTTAAAGCTAGGCTTTTCATGGGCCGACTCACTTCTAGCATTAATCATGTTATACCCTATTTTCTCATCCTTTGCCCAGGACGGCACTAGTCCCCAACGTAGATAACCTGCACGTTTTTGCTTACCATCATGAATAATAGCAAGCACATTTTGCCCTGGTGCAATATTATAACTTGGATGGTAATTTACAATCTCATGCTCTAGCTCGAACTCCTCCAATATCTCCAGTTCATCTGCTAAAAGTGTGTACCTTCCACACATATAAAGCCCCCCTTTGAACAAGTTAAAAAATACTTAAATCCCATTGAGATGCAATATGTTTTAAAAGCTTCATCCCCGCAATACTATTTCCTCTGCTTTCTAGGGCAGGTCCGTAAACACCGATTCCGCATCCTTCAATAAAAGGTAATTCAGAACTTCTTACGCGGGGTGGTGCTAAGGCAACAATCCCTCCTGATACACCACTTTTCGCGGGAATACCAACATAGGTAGCAAATTTTCCAGAGGCATCGTACATCCCACAAGTAAGCATTAATGCTTTCGTAATTCTAGCTATTTGACGTGGGATAACTTCTTCGTCATTGTTAGGATCTTCTCCATCATTTGCTAAAATTAACCCAATTCGCGCTAAATCTTCAACCGTTGCTTCAATGGAACATTGTTGAAAATATGTCTCTAATGTTACTTCTAGGTCCGATTCCAAAAATCCTGTTTCCAACAAATAATATCCTATTGCTCGGTTTCGTGCCGATGTCTCATGTTCCGATTGATAAACCTCCTGATTAACCATAGGACGATAACCAATCATTCGTTCAAGTAATGCAAGTATTGGCTCGAGCTTTTCCTTAGGTGTATCCCCTTTAAGCATCGATGTTACGGTTATTGCACCGGCATTGACGAAAGGATTAAACGGCTTATTCGGACTTTTCATTTCCAAATGCATAATCGAGTTGAACGCCTGTCCTGTCGGTTCGACATCTACCCTGTCTAATACATAGCTAACGCCCTTTTCCATACAAGCCGCTATAAAACTAATGACTTTAGAAATACTTTGTATCGTAAAGGATATATCAACATCACCTGAGCAAATCTTCAGGCCGTTTTTTCCATGGATTGCTATGCCAAGATGGCAAGGATTTGCTTTGGCTAAGACAGGAATATAAGATGCAACTTCCCCTTCTTTCGTAGCTTTACGGTAAAACGTTACCCAATCATCTACATAATTCTGCAACCACTTTTCATCTAACTGTGTATTCCAATTAACAGTACCTTGAACCATTGGTTTCACCTCAAATTAACGAAATAAGTTACTACCTCTAGTATGTAACGTTATCGATTAGATATTGAAGATTTTCTTATCGTATAGAGTCACATTTATCGCAAAAACCCATTTCTAATGGTAAAAAAACAGTGCGGCATTCACAACCACACTGTCAGAATAATTTTCGATACTATTGAGTAGTAATGGCAACTTCTACTTCCTTTTCTCTTTCCGCACTATATGGCAAGGCACTTTCAACGATGTTTTGTAACTGTTTTGCCAGATCCGCATTTTTTAGGGATGCATATTCTTCTGGAAAGATTGAGTCATGAATGGTCATCGTAATCGAAGAGCTTTGAACAAGACCATTTCCTTCCTCAAGCATCTTATAGGTGCCATTAATTGTTACAGGGACAATTGGAACTTTTGCCTTTGTCGCAAGTCGTAAACTCCCTGGTTTAAACTCATTTAGTTTATTCCCTCTACTTCTAGTTCCCTCTGGAAAAATAACGAGTGAGTGACCATTTTTCAAGTTTTCGATTCCTTGATTAATTGCCTTCATGGATTGTCGTCGATCTTCCCGATCAATAAATACACAGTTTAACAATCCCATCCACGTTCTAATAATTGGTAGCTTGTTAATTTCCTTCTTCGCAATAAAGCCAACCGGTTTATCTAAATACCCTAAAAAAGCTAAAATATCAAACAACCCTTGATGATTTGCTACATACAAAACAGGGCCATCAGGGATTTTTTCACTACCAGTTAACAAAACATTCGTGCCTGTAGCCTTAATGACTTTTTGTGAAACTGTTTTAGGCGTATGAAATATTTCTTCTCGAATCTCTTCCGTACTTGTTTTTCGGTATAATTTTTTTGCCTTTTGTAAATTAAAAAGACTGCCTATAACTAAGATAATTGCATAGGTATAGATTCGTATAGAAAATAACATCATATGATTCCTCCTATTTATACATGTTTTATTATACGTTGAAACCGTCTATGTTCAAGTAATATAAATGTAACAGTTACCCTTAGAAGTTATCCAATAAAAGGTGTATGCTATAACTAAGCAATTATTAATAAAAAGGAGTGAATCAAATGAAAACCGAAAAAGAAAAAATGTTACTCGGGGAATTGTATCTTGCTGGAGATCCAGAACTAGTAAAGGAAAGGATACATGCAAGAAGTTTAACAAGATTGTATAACGAAACATTAGAAACAGATAATGAAAAACGTAAAACATTATTAAAGGAATTATTCGGTTCAACAGGTAACAATATTTACATAGAACCAACCTTCAAATGTGACTATGGATATAATATTCATGTTGGTGAGAATTTCTATGCTAATTTTGATTGTGTGTTTTTAGATGTATGTGAGATTCGAATCGGAGATAATTGTTTCGTTGCGCCGGGGGTTCATATTTATACCGCAACCCACCCTTTAAATGCCCAGGAGCGCATCTCAGGAGCAGAATTTGGTAAGCCCGTTAGGATTGGTCATAACGTTTGGATTGGTGGAAGATCTGTAATTAATCCAGGGGTTACAATCGGTAATAATGTCGTCGTTGCATCGGGGTCTGTGGTAACGAAGGATGTACCTGACAATGTTGTCGTAGGTGGCAACCCGGCAAGGATAATTAAAGAGATTGTGCAATAGGTAAAAAGCTAGGTGCGTAGACGATGCGTACCTTCCTTTTTATTTCGTCCTATTCTTCGGTCAGACGCTGTTCTATTTTTTCGTTGAGTTCATGGTTACTCTCTGTAAACAGCTCATAAGAAGGAAAATCCGGGTGATTTTGAAGATCAATTATGATTAAAGTAACCATTTCCAACTGTTTTTCAAATTCTTCTACTTCTTTAGCTGATACAGAATCTTCCGCCGCTTCATGTAATAATTGTCCGATGTCATAGAGCATTTCGCCAATTATATATAATTCATTTTGCAGGTTCATAAATCGAAATGAACTATTTAATATTTGCTCACGGTAATTATTTAGTAGCTTTTTTCCGTCTTCTGTTTTAGTAGCTTCTTCCATATTAGTGTTATTAATTCGGCTAACTAGCCTGCGAGTATCTGTTACCAATCTTTCGTAATAAGAAGCGATTTCACTTTTATACACTCTCGTATCTTGATACAATTGTCCAGTAAACTGAAGCAATATTAAACTAAATATGGCTAAAACAACAATAGCAATGTTCTTTTTCATTGTTTGACCTCTCTTTCTTATCCTTCCCTCCTTCATTTTAACATAAAATTCAGAATTTAATAACAAGAAAACGAACAGTTCGTTTTCACTGTCCGCTTATTTTTTCTTGATAAACTGTTGCGTCCAAAGGATAGCTTCTTTTACAAACCCAACGCCGATATGGGTGAAATCGGGATTTAAAATATTCTCTCGATGCCCTTCACTATTCATCCACGCTTCTACGACTTCTTCTGGGGTAAATTGCCCTCTAGCAATGTTCTCACCAGCTATTTGATACGATACGCCATATTGATTCATCATATCAAATGGGGAACCATAGGTAGGACTTGTATGATCAAAGTAATCCTTTTCCGCCATATCCTTCGACTTAGCTCTAGCAACCTCCCCCAGCTTGGTATCTACTGATAACGGTGCTAGACCGTGCTTTTCCCTTTCTTGATTGGTTAGGTCCACGACTTGTTGTTCATAGGTAGACTCGTTAACTGATTGATCTAATTTTTTTATAAATTGCTGTGTCCAATGATAGCCCTCTTGCGTAAAGCCCACTCCAATGTGAGTAAAATCAGGGTGAAGAATATTTTGCCGATGCCCTTCACTATCCATCCAGGCCTGGACTACTTCTTGTGGTGAGGTTTGCCCCTTCGCGATATTTTCTCCTGCTGAATAATACGTGATTCCAAAACTTTCGATCATGTCGAATGGGGAACCATAGGTTGGACTTTCATGAGAAAAATAATTTTCTGTTGCCATATCCACCGATTTTCTTCGTGCTACCTCCGACAACTGATTATCTAGCTGAAGAGGAGCAAGCCCGGCTCTTTCTCGCTCTATATTGGTCAGTCGAATAACCTCTTGTTCAAACTCCCTTTGACTTATCTTAGTAGTTTGGTCCGTTTTTTCTTCTGTCTGTTTCTCTGTCGGTTTTTCTTTCGGTTTTTCCACCTTATCCTTCGTCGCGGGTTTTTGGGTAGGAGGTGCTGCTTGTTGTTCTTTTTGCTGGGAACCTTGCTTTATTTTCGTATGCTTTGCCTCTTGTTTTACCTCTTCCTTTTCCGCTCTCCATGCAAGTGTTAGGTTATTCAATTCTTTCCAGTCTATATTTGCTATTCTTTTTCCTTGTTCGCCTCTATTTAGTTGGAAATATTCATGTAATGAGGAAGCCGTATGCTTATAGAAGGTGCCCTCCTTGAAGTAATAGCGATAGATTTCTGTATCTTCAGCATCGACTAATTTTGGCATAATAAATAATATACATGTCAGGACGAGTAACCCTATATGTACTGTTTTCCCTTTCATAATTAGCTCCCCTTTTCATTATCATTTCCCGTTTCGACACGTTCTGAGTTTATTATCTCACATCCTGTCGTTCTTGAAATTTCCAGTTTTATTACATTCGACAAAAAATGTAAAGGAAATGAAACTTGTATTTACTCCTATTTTGTCTTATTTTTATATAGTGACACTAATATATTGTGGTAATGGATATCGAACTAATTATTCTTGATAATGTAAGAGAGTTTGTAGATACTAAAAACATGTCTATTAACACCCATAATTTATTTGTCGAAATAGAAGATTATATTATATAGTAAGACTAATCGTCATCAATGGAGGAACTAATTATGTTTTCTAATGCAGAAATCGGAATTGATTTAGGTACTGCTAATATACTTATCTATGCTAAAAATAAAGGCATTATCTTAAACGAGCCATCAGTTGTGGCAATTGATATAAATACAAAGCAAGTCGTAGCTGTTGGTACGGAAGCAAAAGAAATGATCGGTAAAACACCAAGAAATATCGTACCAATTCGCCCACTAAAAGACGGCGTTATTGCTGACTACGATGTTACGGCTCAAATGTTAAAGGCTTTCTTAAAGAAAGTAAGCAAGAAGCTAGGCATGTCTATGCGTAAACCAAACGTAGTGGTATGTACACCATCTGGTAGTACAACTGTGGAAAGAAGAGCTATTCATAATGCAGTAACTAGCTATGGTGCGAAGCAAGTTCATTTAATAGAAGAGCCTGTAGCTGCTGCTATTGGATCAGATTTACCAGTTGATGAACCAATTGCAAACGTAATCGTAGATATCGGTGGTGGTACTGCTGAAATCGGAATCATCTCTCTTGGTGGAGTTGTATCCTCTAGCTCTGTGCGTGTTGGTGGAGATAAAATGGATGAAGAGATTATCCAATACATCCGCAAGAAATACAATATTCTAATCGGTGAACGTACCGCTGAAAATGTAAAAATGGAAATCGGTTACGCTCACGAAAATCATAAAGAAGAATTTATAGATGTTCGTGGTCGTGATATGGTAACCGGGTTACCAAAAACAATTTCTATTTCATCTAAAGAAGTTTATGAAGCAATTAGCGAATCACTAGAGCAAATTTTACAAGCTATCCGTGTAACTTTAGAAAACTGTCCACCAGAATTAAGTGGTGACATCGTAGATCACGGTATTGTCATTACTGGTGGAGGATCATTGCTAAAAGGCATGCAAGAATGGCTAGCACATGAGCTATCTGTACCTGTTCATCTTGCACCAAACCCACTAGAATCCGTGGCCATCGGTACCGGAAAAGCAATCAAAATGATCTCTAAGCTTGAAAAAGCTGCGAAGTAATAAAGCGGGGGCACATGCTCCCGTGTTTTATTTTGGAGTTTGGTAGGGATGAGTTAATCTTGGTTTGGTTTGGGAGCATGTTTTCGGGTATTGGGACTATATTAACTTAAGTTGGGCGCATTTTCCGGTTGGATGGGTCTATTTTGGCTTGGGTTGGGCGCATTTTTTCGGGGATTGGGGCTATCTTAGCTTGAGTTGGGCGCATTTTCTCGGGGATTGGGGCTATCTTGGCTTGAGTTGGGCGCATCTTCTCGGGGATTGGGTCTATCTTTACTTGAGTTGGGCGCATCTCTCGGTTGATTGGGACCATCTTAACTTGAGTTGGGCTCATCTTCCGGTTAGTTGGGTCTATCTTAACTTGAATTGGGCTCATCTTCCGGTTAATTGGGTCTATCTTAACTTGAATTGGGCGCATCTTCCGGGTGAATGGGACTATCTTGGCTTGGTTTGGGCTCATCTTCCGGTTAGTTGGGTCTATCTTGGCTTGAATTGGGCTCATCTTCCGGTTAATTGGGACCATCTTAGCTTGGTTTGGGCGCATCTTCCGGTTAATTGGGTCTATCTTAGCTTGAGTTGGGCGCATCTTCCGGTTAATTGGGACCATCTTAACTTGAATTGGGCGCATCTACCCGGTGATCGGGTCTATCTTAACTTGAATTGGGCGCATCTCCACATCAAACGGGTCTATCTTAACTTGAATTGGGCGCATCTCCACATCAAACGGGCCCATCTTAACTTAAGTTGGGCGCATCTCCCTGTCAAACGGGACTATCACTTCACATATTGGATCTGCTGCCCTATCATTCCTTCTCCCCCTAAAAGCTAAAGCCTTCAAATTAACGTACAAAATTAACGATTACCTGTTTACAAATATTTCAGAATAAATTAAACTAAAGAAAAGAGTTATGTTAAAGCGCTTACACCGTTATCCCGCATGACCTTTTTTAACAGATTAATACACTTTACCTTACTGCCTAGCTTGTTCACAGTTCACGACCTGACCTGTTCCAACAAGCGATAAGCCAGTTCAACTTGAGTTACAGCACCAGCTGTGTTCATTTTGAATTGGCTTTTTTTATTATATTTTTCGCAAGTTAATTTCACCTATGGAAAAACAAAATGAGTACGAAGAAAGGAGTGTAGCTGTGTCAGGAGCTTTAGAGCATATACGAGTTCTTGATTTAACACGAGTTCTTGCTGGGCCATATTGTACGATGATACTAGGTGATTTAGGTGCTGAGGTTGTTAAAGTAGAGGCACCTGGTGGAAGTGATGAAACACGGAAATGGGGACCTCCTTTTCAAAAGGATGTGAGTGCCTATTACCTTTGTGCCAATCGGAACAAGAAAAGCATCACGGTAAACCTCAAAACTGATGAAGGCATTCAAACTATTAAAGAGTTAGTTAAAGAGTCTGATGTTGTCATTCATAATTTCAAGACTGGTACGATGGAGCGATTCGGGATTGATTATGATACCCTAGCCCACATTAATCCAAGGTTAATCTACTGTTCTATTACTGGATTCGGTGAAACTGGTCCCTATAAAGACTTACCAGGCTATGACTTTATTATTCAGGGCATGAGTGGATTAATGAGTATAACAGGAGATGAAGCATCTGGCCCACAAAAGGTGGGAGTGGCCATAACCGATATTTTAACAGGCCTGTATGCAGCGATCGGGATCCAGGCAGCGATTATTGAACGAAATCAATCTGGAAAAGGTCAAAAGCTAGACCTCTCTCTTTATGATTCGGCAGTAAGTGCCTTAATTAATATCGGCAGTAACTACTTAATGTCTGGAAAAATTCCTTCTAGACTCGGTAATCATCACGCCAACATCGTCCCTTACCAAACCTTCAATACAATGGATGGTGAAATGGTCATAGCGATTGGAAATGATAATCAGTTTAAAACATTTTGTACTATTTTAGGAAAAAAACAATATAGTGAAGATGACCGCTTTCGTACCAATCCTGCACGGGTTGCAAATCGAGACATATTAATCCCATTAATCCAGGAAATTCTAGTTACAAAACCGACTAGCTATTGGTTGGATCTATGTCATGAAAACAATATTCCATGTGGACCTATTCAAAACTTGAAGGAAGTTACCGAGGATCCACAGCTATCTGCTCGTGATATGTTCTTAGAAACCGAGCATCCAACTGCTGGCATCATTAAAATGATTGGCAGTCCATTAAAGCTTTCAAGGACACCCGTTACATTGAGATATCATCCTCCAAATGCTGGTGAGCATAACGAGGAAATTTTACAATCTATCAAAACTAATCTGAATCAGGAGTGATCAAGGATGAATTTTAATTTTACTGAAGAGCAAAATATGTTGCGTGAAACGGTTAGAAGCTTCGTAGATAAGGAGATTATGCCCTATATTGCGGATTGGGATCGAGAGGGACAGTTTGACCAAAATATATACAATCGTTTAGCTGAGCTTGGTCTAATGGGGGTTTGTATACCGGAAGAATATGGTGGAAGTGGAATGGACTATAATGCCCTTGCTATTGTATGTGAGGAATTAGAACGTGGAGACACTGCATTCCGTACGGCAGTATCTGTTCATACCGGATTAAACTCTATGACGCTATTACAATGGGGTACAGAAGAACAAAAGCAAAAGTATCTTACACCACAGGCTAAGGGGGAAAAAATCGGTGCTTTCGGTTTAACTGAGCCAGGTGCAGGATCTGACGTTGCTTCCCTGCAGTCCACTGCCATTAAAGATGGCGATTACTATATTTTAAATGGGCAAAAAACTTGGATTTCCTTATGTGACGTTGCTGACCATTTCCTAGTATTTGCCTATACCGATAAATCGAAGAAACACCACGGAATTTCTGCCTTTATCGTGGAAAGAACATGGGAGGGCTTTTCTTCAAAAGCAATCAAAGGAAAACATGGTATCCGCTCTGGTAATACGGGAGAACTTTTCTTCGATAATGTAAAGGTTCCTGCTGAAAATTTACTTGGTGAAGAAGGTGAAGGATTCAAAATTGCCATGTCTGCATTAGATAATGGGCGCTTCACGGTTGCCGCTGGTGCTGTTGGACAAATAATGGCGTGTCTTGAAGCAAGTGTGAAATATTGCCATGAGCGGGAAACATTTGGCAAGCCGATTGGCCGTCATCAATTAGTACAACAAATGATTGCCAAAATGGAAGCCGGACTTCAAATGAGCCGATTACTTGTATATCGTGCTGGAGAGCTTAAAAATGAAGGGAAACGTAATACAAGAGAAACATCTCTAGCAAAATGGCAAGCTTGTGATTTCGCCAATCGAGCTGCCGATGATGCCATGCAGATTCACGGTGCATATGGATATTCTGATGAATATCCAGTTGAACGCTACCTACGAAACTCTAAAGCTCCAGTTATTTATGAAGGAACTCGCGAAATTCATACTATTATGCAAGCAGAATATGTACTTGGATATCGAAAAGATAAACCATTAAATAAAATGCTCCCTGCCTGGAACCCAGATAAAGAACTAGTATAAAGCGTCCAAGTGCGCACCTACTAATTACTGCATAATTGTAGGTGCGCTCTGCTTATGGTTAGTTAAATGCTTCTTAAGGCAATGAGCATATGGGCCCGTGTTGGTGGGAGATGCGCCTTATTTTGCGGTTTATGTGACCTTGTGGGGCGTGCTTGTGACCTTATTTAGCGCGCATGTGACCTTAAATGGTTTACATGTGACCTGTTCCCGTTTGCTTGTGACCTTAATCGGTTTACTTGTGACCTGTTCCCGTTCACTTGCGACCTTAATCAGTTTACATGTGACCATTTTCAATACGCTTGCGACCTTGAGCAATTTACATGTGTCCATTACCAGTATACTTGTGACCTTGATCAACCAACAGGTGCCCGAATTGGGTGTTCTTACACCCTGCCATGTTATAATAGATTTGAACTGGGCTATATTTGCCCTATTGGTGTCGCGAATTTTTAATAATGGGGGAGGAATAACATGATTTCTACATTAACCAAAAGTATTTACATTAATGGTGAGTGGCGTGAAGTTGATTCATCCAAGACACATACCGTTTACAATCCAGCAACATTAGAACCGATTACAGAGGTAGCTTATGGCGGTATGGAAGAAACAAAAGAGGCAATTGAGGCTGCTTCGAATGCATTTCCAGTTTGGAGTGAAATGACGGGTAGACAGCGTTCTCGTGTATTGTACAAAGCTGCTGAGTTGATGCGAAAAGATGCTAAGCGCCTTGGTGAAATTTTAACAAAAGAGCAAGGTAAACCATTAGCTGAAGCGATTGGAGAAGTAAAAGGTGCTGCAGGATTTTTACTTTGGTATGCTGAAGAGGCGTCACGTGGTTACGGGGAATGGATTCCTTCATCGGTTAAAACGAAGCGTATGCTAGTAGTACCTAAGCCAATTGGTGTTGTTGGAGCGATTACACCGTGGAACTTCCCATCTTCCATGATTACTCGGAAATTAGGTCCAGCACTAGCTGCAGGATGTACAGTTGTGTTAAAGCCCTCACCTGAAACACCACTGTCTGCTATTGAAATTGTAAAGATTTTTGAAGAAGCAGGAATGCCAGCTGGAGTCGTCAATCTAGTTACTGGTGATGCTCAAGCAATTGGAAAAGAAATGCTTACTAATAAAGAGGTTAAACTCATAACGTTTACTGGTTCTACTGCGGTCGGAAAATACTTAATGCGTGAAGCTGCAGATCAAGTGAAAAAAGTGTCGCTAGAGCTTGGAGGACACGCACCAATTATTGCGTTTGAGGATGCGGATTTGGATAAAGCTACTACACTATCCTTAGCAAGTAAATTCCGTAATAATGGGCAAACTTGTATTTGTGCGAATCGTTTATATGTTCATGAGTCTATTGCGGACGAATTTACTGCTTTATTAAAAGAAAAGCTTGAAAAAATGAAGGTTGGAAATGGTTTAGATGAGGGTGTGGACCTAGGTCCATTAATTAGTGAACAAGCACGAGAAAAGGTCGAAAGTCATCTACATGATGCGCTAGAGAAAGGTGCTGAAATTGTTGCAGGAGGCAATAAATGGGATGGAGAGCTAAAAGGTTATTTCTGCCCACCAACCATTGTTAAAAACGCAACCGACGACATGAAGGTCATGCGTGAAGAAACCTTTGGTCCTCTCTTCCCTATTCAAACCTTTACGGATGAAGCAGAAGTTATCCAAAAGGCGAATAATACAGACTATGGTTTAGCTGCTTATATTTTCACTGAGAATACTAGTCGAACATTGCGCGTTGCTGAAAAACTTGAATATGGCATGGTCGGTGTGAACGATGTCTTCCCTTCTGTTCCTGAAGCACCATTTGGTGGAATCAAGCAATCTGGTAACGGTAAAGAAGGCGGCCATCATGGTATGAGTGAATTTTTAGAAGAAAAATTAATCTCGATTGCGATTGATTAACGTGAACTACTCCCACCACTTACCCCCCTTACGGGTTGCTTGAAGTGGGGGCTTCTTGGGTAATCGCCACTTTTGATAGCTGACGAAATGGACCAAGCTAACCCTCTTGTTCCAAGAGTTTATATTTTCATTAGGCACTTGCTAATAAGCGAATGCCTTCTTTTTTGATATTGAGTGCTGAATTATAATCTCTATCAAGGTTTAGTCCACAATCACATCGATAAGTGCGCTCTGATAATTTGATTTCTTTTACAGAACCACAGTTAGAGCAAGTTTTTGTAGAGGGAAACCATTTATCTATTTTGATAAGTTGTTTCCCTTGTTCATTTAGTTTGTACTGCAAGAAAGAAGTGAACATTCCCCAACCATTATCAGCTACGCTTTTCCCAAATTTAAGCGCTTGTGACATGCCTTTCATATCCAAATCTTCAATCACAACCGCATCATAATTCGTTACTAATTCTTTTGATTGATGATGAAGGAAATTCTTGCGCTGATTGGCGACTTTCTCTTGAATTTTAGCTACTCGAATACGTTGTTTATGCCAATTGGAAGAACCTTTCTTCTTACGAGACAATTTACGCTGTTCTTTTGCTAATTTCTCAAGCATTTGTCGATAAAACTTAGGGTAATTGGCTTTCTTACCCTCACTATCGACAAATAAACCATTCATCGCAAAATCTAACCCAACTATTTTTTCAATTTCTTTACGTTCCATTTTCTTTTCGTACTCTGTCAAAATGGAAATATAGTATTTTCCTGATGCGGTCATAGATAGGGTGCAAGATTTGATTTTTTGGTCAGAAGGAATTTCTCGATGTTGCTTGATTTTGACCTTTTTCAGTTTAGGTAATTTAATATGACCATCAAGCAATTGAATATTACCGTTTACGACATTCGTTGTGTAGCTTTGTTTGTGTCGTTTACTTTTGAACTTTGGGAACTTGGCATTACCTTTGAAGAAGGCTTTATATGCCTTATCTAAGTTTAGTTGAGCGTTTGCCAACGCTAAAGAATCTACTTCCTTTAGCCATTCAAATTCCTTTTTATATTTAGCAGGAGTAGGATGTTTTATCTTTTTCAAGGCTTCCTTATCATCTTTTAGGCTTTCATACGTTTCTTTACGTTCGGCTAACATTTTATTATAGATAAACCGAACACAACCAAATGTTTTGCGCATCATCAAAGCCTGTTCATCTGTTGGATATATTCTGAACTTGTACGCTTTATTTTGTTTAGTTATATCAAATCACCTCACTTTATCCCTTGATTTTCAATATATTTTTTCACCACTTCTATAGGTGAACCACCTGTGGTCAACAAACAAAAACTTCTTGACCAAAACATTTCTTTCCATAACTTTTTACGAACATGGGGAAAATCCTTCTTGATAAGTCTTGAACTGGCACTTTTATAGGCATTGATGAATTTCGACAATTCACTGTTAGGGTGTGCTTTGAACAGAATATGAACATGGTCCATATCGTGGTTCCATTCAACTAATGTGATATTATATTTTTCACTCAATGACACAAATTTATCTTTGGCATAATCCGAAATCGTATCATCTATTACTTTTCTTCGATACTTCACGACTAACACAAGATGGTAATACATCAAGAATACTGAATGATTGTTTCCGTCTAATTTCATTGTTATATCAATCCTTACACTTAATAAGACTGATTATACCATATGGAGAAAAAAGATAAAATAAAAAAACCTTTGGGCTGTCGCCCAACCGAAATTCATCTCCCCCTTACCGTTGGGCTACGCCCTTCACACGCTTGAAGAGGGAGACTTCTTTCGGAAGTGCGTTAAAAAATCGGCTATAGTCAACTACTATAGCCAGTTTTTTGTATGTATCCCATTGTTGACACCTCTATAATTCCGCTATTATTCTATCCGCTTCTTCCGCTAATCTCATCTGTACTTCTACTATCGTCATATATTTTTCTATAACCTCATCCAAATCATTTGTAGTGCTATTCGCAAGTAGTTTCATTAATTTAGGCATTTCCCAAGCACTTCGGAAGGCGACAGAGAGATAGAATCCAAGTTTCGGTAATAAAGGATTCCCCTTCCATCCCGTCAGCCTTAGTCCTTCTAAATATTCATCAAATAACCGCTCTTGATAATACCAAGCCTCATGGATTGGTATATCATCATTGCTTATAGCAACTCCAAACATTTTTCCTAGATCCTCACCTAGCCCAGAAACACTAAAATACTGCCAATCAATTACGGTTAATTCTCTATTCAAATACATATTTTGTTTACTTAAATCATGATGAGAAACTACTCTTGGCAGCGTCTTTAATATGTGAAAATAATGATTCTGATGTTGTCTTAACGATAGGTAAGAATTCCATTTTTTATCAACCGATTTATAGCGTCCTTTTACTATTGGGTAATAACTACTTGCGTCTGGTGCATATCGGTCACAGCCAGCAACCCACGACGCTAACCATTCCTGGCAAATCCAGTCCTCTTTTGGTAAGGGGATTTCCCCAGTGGCGTACCCTCCATGGAATAATCCGATCTTATGGGCAATGAGGGAAAATTGCTCCATAGACCAGGAAGCAAGATTACTCTCTTTCACTTCTTCCATCCAAAGCCAAATCTCTGAATCTGATTTTTCTTCTACTACATAACATTGAGGAACTTGGATAAGAGGTGGAATATGGTTTAAGACCCCTGATTGATATACCAATGCTTCTCTCTTCCAATAATTAAAGTGCGCTTGATCATTCTTTTCCTCTGATTCTGGCTGAATAATTTTTAAAAACAATGACCATGGATAATCAACCTCTCCACTTTTAGCATTTCCCCGAACTTGATATAGTCCAGCCGTCGTAAAATTTTTCTTTTTAATAGAAAATGGACTAATCTTCCAATCTGTAATAACTAATTCCGCTTTATTTAATTCCTTTTCGACACATTGATGTAGTACCCCTATGGCTACTTGCAACCTCATCGTCTGTGTGGAGTGCATATATTTTACCCCTTACCTTCTCTCATATTTTCTACTTCACCTTTGATAAAATCGCATAGAAGAAAAAGTTCTTCATAAGTGAGCCTATCTAACTTCTTTTCACCCGTATAACACGCTACTACTTTATGTATGGTATCCTGTAAATTCTTTGGCAAATGGGATAGGGCCCATTGACCTGCTTCTAGCTTTGACGAGATGATTCCATCTTTCCAATACCAGTACACTCTTAGCAAGTTCAAAGTACAATAAATCGGATCGTCTTCTATATTCGCTAAACAATCTTCAAAGTCTCCCATGATCGAGGCAATATAGTCAGACTTTGGTACAGGTGGGAATACATTATCAATTGGCTCCCCTCTTAAACAAATTCCACGGTGATGGAGTATGGTAATATGTGCAGCTAAGTCTGGATCTACTTTCTTTTCTTCATTCAAATAATGAAACGTATGCTTATGCAAATCATCCTTATAGCGACCTCGCCAGAATTCACTATAGTGAAATTCAAATGGACAAGGATGGTTCCAGCTTCTTAATGACTCAGCATGTAGAATACTTAGTTCCACTGGATAAGGAAAATTAGATAGATCTAATAATATTCGTGCTAAATCTCGCTTTTCTTCTATAGCTAGAGAGTCCTTCGTAACAAAAAGTAGATCAATATCACTCTGACTCGGATTAAATCCCCCCATTGCTAAAGACCCATGAAGATAGCTACCTACAACATTTTCTCCAATCCGCTCATTGATTCTTAATTGCAAGTTATCGACAAAGTCCTTGACCTTAGCTGGACATGTTTTCCATGAATAAGACATACCCGCTTCCCCCGATCTTTATTTATAATTAGACAACCAGGCCTCCACTATCTCAATAAAAAGTTTCTCTTTCCAAAGTAACAATGTATGTAATTCACCTTTTTCCAGAATATAGTCTTGAAACATACAATCTGCGATATAATAACCGAGTCGATTAAAACCAAAATGATTACCACCATTAATCGAAAACCATTCCTTAAAAATCTCATTACTAGCTGTTCCACTATGCATGTCTCTTATAAATGTTTGAATTATCTCTTGTTTATTCCCTTTAGCAAATTCAAGCCAATCATCTTCACCATATTTATAGGAAAAATATATTGACTCATCGAGGCCCGGAACAATCTGCTTAGAAAAATGTGTTGCTGCTCCTTCTTGTAATAACCAAGTATACGGATGATTCCAATTGACAGATTTCCAATCTATTTCATGGTTATTCGAGAAAATATTATGAGCAGCATGTCCAAACTCGTGTGCAATAATGACTTGAAGAGGCTCTTTCTCATACGTGAGTCTCTCCATAGCAAACGTTATATCAGGTATAATCTGTCGATGGGTGTATGCATTAGAACCATATGCACCTATGATTAGATTTACACTAATTGGAAATTCAAGCTGATATACTTTCTTATATTTTTCTACCGTAGTTTCAATAAGACTAGCAATACGTTCATGGACTAAAGTAATAGAATCCCAGTCCGTGCGATACTTCAGTATAGCTTGATGTAATCGCTCATCCGTGTTTTTGCAATGAATTGGAAAGTATGCGTTAAAAATTTTATGATACGTATCGTAGTATGCTCGTAGATTCTCTATTGAAGGATTAGCAGGAAATGTGTCAAACGTATCCACGATTCTCATCGTTAAATCCCTCCTCCCATTGTCTTTCAACATAGTTATATTAAGATTACCTCCATTCTAACAAACGCCCTACACATTTAATAGACTAATGGAAATTTTTAAACAAAGAAAAACGCATAGACAAATATGCGTTCAATAGAATAACAGCTTTATAACGAGGCACTTTTTTTCTTTTCTAAATATAACTCATACTGCTTATGCAAATCTTTCAAAGCCGAAACAATGGCATTTCCCGCTTTCCCCATATAATGTCGTTTTACTGTTTGAATTGGTTCATCGATACCATCTTGCAGACTGTAGCCCCGCAATAAATATTGCACAAAGTCACGACCATGCTCAGTTGCCAGGGTACAACTTGCTGCAACAATTACACCATATTTCCGGTCAATTTCCGCGGTGATGGTTAAGGTTTCAAACATATTTTGTGCAGCCATACCGGATGGTAATCTAGCATGCCCTGCAATAAAAACGGTATTCATGTTGAATCAACAACTCCTTGGACAAAGCCTCGAAATCCTAGTTTTCTAGATATTCGTGCGGCTGTTTCTTCTGTTTTGGTTTTTATTTGTTGTAAATTATCTCCTTCAAAATAAGTGGATAGACCACTCACTGTAAGTGCAGCAATTACATTATTCCGATAGTCATAAATCGGATAAGATATTCCAGTCGTATTCTCATCCTGCTCCCCAATACTATAGGAATATCCTTCCGTTCGAATACGTCTTAGTTCTTTTTCCATTTTTTCTCGATTAATGGTAGTACCGGCAAGATTTAAGATTTCTTCTTGCTTCTGTTCTGGAATATGTGCTAATAATAGCTTCGGGCCAGATCCAATATAAAGTGGTGAGCTCTTACCAATCCGTGTATAGAGCCGAATCGCTTTATTACTTTCTACCTTTTCTATATACGTTGCCTCTTGATGATTTAGCACGACAAGATGAACTGCCTCTTGAATATCATAAGCAAGCTTCTCCATATAAGGATAAGCAATTCTTCTGACCTCCAATTGGTCAGAAACTAATTGTCCGAGCTCTAGCAACTTTAACCCTAATCGATAACGGCTATCGTGTTCATTCTCTTTTATTTTATAAACATAATTCATTGCTTCTAATGCTGACAATAACCGGTAAGCAGTAGGCTTAGGGAGATTGGCTCGGTTAGCAATATCTTTTAAGGACAATTCATAGTTTTTCTCATCAAATAAATTTAATAGCTTTAGTGCTTTTATGACACTTTGATTCATCTCAATTCTCCTTGCAAGCTACAATTAGAAAAATTCCCCTCTGCCTAAACAGAGGGTTAATATTCATTAGCTTTTCACCTTGGAGTCTTCTTTTATTACGGTTTCTTTAATATGAACATCACGCTTTGCCATTTCCTTAATATAAATGTCTCCTGGTACACTTCTCTCTGGAGGGTAGACGCCTTTTCTGGTGATTATTCCGCTTCCAATCATTTGCGCGACAACGGAAATCGTATTGGCAGTTGCTCTTGCCATTGCAGTTACGTTATGCTCTCTATCTTTAAATGTTGCCATTTCATATTCGTACGTAGTCTCTTCTCCGTCCTTTATACCAGACACGACAACACGAAGTAATACCGCATCATCCCTATCCCCAAGCTCTACAATAGGATCTAACACTTTTAGTAATACTTCTCTTGGCTTGACTTTTTGACCATGTAATTCAACCTCATAATCATTACGAGTAAGGTTTAAATCAACTAGTAACTTAAACTTCTCCGCATGGCCTGGATAACGTATCGTCTTATATTCTAAAGTATCCACATTAGGATAAGATATTGGTAATGTGGATGTTCCACCAGAAGTATGGAAAGCTTCTAATGGACCAAATTTTTCAAAATGAAGTCGTTCCACTTCAGATAAGGAAGGGATTTCTTGTTTCAAACCGTTACGGATAATTAGAGATGGATCGGTATAATGATCCAATAACCCTTCCATGGAAAACACATGAAAATATTCTAGTGGTGGTTCCGGCTTTACTGGAATTCCACCGACAAATAATCGAATCGATTTTACCTCATCTAATTTACTTGCCCCATATCCGGAAAGGATATTAATCATTCCTGGAGCAACACCTAAATCAGGAATCAGCGTTACACCTGCAACCTCCGCATCATCATGCATCTCTAACACTTTATCCGTTATGTGACCTATATGCCCTCCAAGGTCTACAGAGTTCACACCAACTTGGATTGCTGTTTTGGCTACAATCTCGTTAAAGGAATAAAATAAGGCATTGATGATAACGTCGTATTGACGCATAAATTGTGCTAGTTCTGTTTCATTGGATGCATCTACTTGGAAGGCAGTTAGTTTTGGTGAATTAAGTTGATTTACTACATGTTGTGCACGTGCTAAGTCAATATCTGCAAGTCCAATAGCTGTGACTTGCTCACTTGCTGCTAGATCTCGTGCTGCTTCTTTTCCCATTAATCCTGATCCTAATACTCCTACTTTCATGTGATCACTCCTTATGTTCTTTTAAAAGTTGTATTTTATATCATTTCGCGAGTGGCTGGTGAACTCGTATAGTCCATCAGTGAGTCCACCAATACTGTTCTTTAACTCCACTCGCTTAGAGAAAACGCTTCGCATCAGTTCCTTCATAAAAAGAGGACCTTTCTCCTAGCTAAACGTATCGGTTACTCCACATCAATTTGTGCCCTTTGTAATTTACCGCTATAGTCCACGTATACGGATTTCCACTCTGTAAAGACGTCTAGCGCTTGGACGCCGGAGTCACGATGGCCGTTTCCTGTTCCCTTCGTTCCTCCAAATGGTAGGTGAATTTCTGCTCCGGTTGTTCCTGCATTGACATAGACTATGCCAGTGTCTAAATCGCGTTGTGCTTTGAATACGCGGTTTACGTCTCTAGTAAAGATGGAGCTGGACAGACCAAATGTCACACCATTATTCACTTCTATCGCTTCTTCAAAGCTCTTAACCGGAATTAACGAAACGACAGGACCAAAGATTTCTTCTTGTGCAATGCGCATGGAAGCAGTCGCATCGGTAAATAAGGTTGGTGCAAAGTAATTACCAGATGCATGATCTCCTTCTGTTAGTTCATAACCACCTGCTAGAAGCTTAGCCCCTTCTTCTTTACCAATCTCGATATACTTCTTAATCTTTTCAATTCCACCCTTATTAATAATTGGACCAACTTTGATGGATTCATCTAATCCATTACCAATCGTTAATGTTTCCATCGCAACTAATAAACGCTCTTCTAAAGCCTCTTTCACATCCTCATGAACAATGACACGGCTACATGCGGTACAACGTTGGCCGCTTGTTCCAAAGGCACTCCATAGAATCCCTTCAACGGCTAAATCAAGATCTGCATCATCCATAACGATTACAGCGTTCTTGCCACCCATTTCTAAGGAAACCTTTTTCAATTGACGTCCACATTCTGCCGCAATATTTCTTCCCACATCATTAGAGCCTGTAAAGGAAATAACTCGGATATCTTTATGATGCACCATTGCATTTCCAACCTCTGAACCACTTCCAAATACGACATTAATCACACCTTTAGGTAGACCTGCCTCTTCAAAAATCTTCGCTAGTTCATATGCCATGATTGGGGTTTCCGTTGCAGGCTTCCATACAACAGCATTACCAGCTACTATCGCAGGAAAGGACTTCCATGTCGCTATCGCAATTGGAAAATTCCAAGGAGTAATAATGCCGACAACTCCAATGGGAGCGCGCACACTCATAGCAAACTTATCCTTCAGCTCTGCAGGAGTGGTTTGGCCAAATAGACGTCTCCCTTCACCTGCCATATAAAATGCCATATCAATACCTTCCTGTACTTCCCCTCGTGCTTCCTCAATTACCTTTCCATTTTCCATTGTTAGTAGCTGAGAGATTTCTTCTTTTCTTTCTTTTAGAAGATAACCTACTCGATATAATACCTCCGCACGTTGTGGTGCTGGAATCATTGCCCACTCTTTTTGTGCCTTTTTAGCAGCTTGAACGGCTGCATCAACACTTGCTTGGTCTGATAATGGCACATCAAGTATTGCTTCCCCTGTTGCCGGGTTAATTACTGGCGTTGTCTTCTCTACCTCAACCCATTCTCCATTAATATAGTTTGCTAGTTTCTTCGTTTTTACTTCTACCATTTTCATAACCTCCTCTAATATTTTCATTGATTTATGACTTAAGGGATTTTTCCCTTATGGACGAAATGGTGGATGTGACTGAAATTTGCTCTACGTCGGTTATTATTTCGATAACCGACGGCATATTACTATTCAATGCTTGCATCAACGCATTCTTAAATTCTTCGATGGTCGATACAGTATAGCCTTGTGCACCCACAGCTTTGGCTAGCGCGGAGAACGAGACTTTTCCTAAATCAGTTCCAATAACGCGTGTCGGATAGTGCATCTCTTGATGCATTCGGATAGTTCCATAACTATTGTTATTAAACACAAGTGCAATTACTGGTATATTTTCTCGGACCGCTGTCTCCAGTTCTTGACACGTCATCATGAACCCGCCATCACCAGAAAGTGATACAACTGTCTTACTCGGTGATGCAAGCTTTGCCCCTATTGCAGCAGGTAAACCATATCCCATAGCCCCAGAAGTCGGCCCTATATACGTATCCTTTTCCGAAAAAGGATAAAAGCCGTGTAACCATCCTGCAAAGTTGCCTGCATCATTTGTTATGATGGTATCTGATTCCAGCATTTCTACCATTGCATGAATAATATGCTTATTAATAACATCTGACTCTGAAACTACTAAACTGCTAACCTCTCGAAAACGTTGATTACTTTCCTTAGCCCAATCTGACCAGCTGCGGTTAAGATTTACCATACGTAATGATTCGATTGCCTTTTTCATGTCAGCTATTATGGCTAAGTCAGGTGGATATACCTTTCCAATTACCTCATGCTCGATGTCAATATGGATGAGCTTCTGATTGGCGGATAACAAGGTATAGTCTTGAGTTGTTACCTCGGAAAGTCTGGTTCCACATGCTAAAATCACATCTGCTTCCTGAATCGTTTGTATTACCTTCTTCGGGGTTCCTAGTCCAAGATGCCCCGCATATAAAGGATGCGTATTTGGAAACACATCATGTCGTCTAAACGAGGCTACAACTGGAATATGCCACGCCTCCGCCAAATCTACTAACTCTGTCTCTGCTTGTGATAGCTTTACCCCTCCCCCAGCAATAATGAGCGGTTTTTCCGCTTTATTAAGAATCTTTTCGATTGAAACCATTTCTTCTTTGGAAGGGGAGGGCTTTGGTATTGTTATTTTCGGTCCAAAAGACATCTCGACTTCTTGAGGAAGTACGTCCTCTGGTAAGGAAACAACTACGGGACCAGGTCGACCTGACTGTGCAATTCGAAATGCTCGATCGACAAGTTCTGGTATTCTTTCGGGATCGCTAATCTCAACAGCCCATTTACTAATTGGTTTAAAGAAGTGGTCGAGGTCTACCTCCTGGAATCCTTCTCGACCTCGAAACTTACGATGCACCTGGCCAAGAAAAACTACCATCGGGGTAGAATCCTGATATGCTGTATGAACACCAATGGATAGATTAGCAGCACCTACTCCTCTTGTAGCCAAGACAATTCCCGGCTTATGGGCAGCCTTTGCATACCCTTCCGCCATAAAGGATGCTCCACCCTCATGTCTTGCCGAAATAAGCTCTATTGAGGACTCACTATAAAGTGCATCAAGTAGTGGCAGGTAGCTTTCACCAGGGACACAAAATACTTTCGATATACCTTCTCTTTTCACACACTCTACGATTGCTTGTGCTGCAGTCATCTTTGTTTTTAATTCCATGCTCATGACGGTTTCACGCCCTTACTCATAAATTCCTTTATTCTCCTAATCACTTCATCAATGCGTTCCAATTCTACCGATAGAGAAATCCGAATATACCCTTCACCAGAAGGTCCAAAAGCAGTTCCTGGTGTAACGATAATTCCAGCCTCCTCCAATAGCTTGTGAGCAAACGCTTCTGATGAATTGCCTGGTGGAATCTTTGGCCAAACAAATATAGACCCCCTAGGCTTATCTAGCTGAAAACCTGCATCAGTTAATCCTTTGTACATTCGTTCCATTCTTTCTTTAAAGATTTCATTATGCTTTCTCACATCCGCTAAGTCACTCTTTAATGCATGTGCTGCCGCCTTTTGGATGGATAGGAATTGACTAGTATCGATATTGCTCTTATACGTGTGAAGCGCTTTGATCAATTCCTTATTCCCTACAACATAACCAATTCGCCAGCCAGTCATATTAAAGCTCTTCGACAAAGAACCGAATTCAATTGCTACCTCTTTCGCCTTAGGGACTTGAAGAATGCTTGGTGACTTATATCCATCAAAGGTTACTAAATCGTAGGCAGCATCATGAATGACCGCTATTTGATTCTTCTCACCAAATGCAACCGCTTCCATAAAAGTATCTAATTCGACTGTTGCCGCTGTTGGATTACCTGGGTAGTTTAAAAACATCAGCTTTGCTTCTCGTATATCCTCCGCTAACAATCGGTCAAACATTGGTACATAGCCATTGTCTACATCTAACGGCAGATATGTACTACGCCCACCAGCTAAATGGACTGCTGTCTGATAAACGGGATACCCTGGGTCTGGAATAAGCACCCTATCGCCAGGATTAATGGTAGCCTGCATAAGATTGGCAATGCCTTCTTTGGAGCCAATTAATGCTAATACTTCGGTGTCTGGGTCCAACTCTACCCCATAGTGGTTCTGATAAAAGTAAGCAACAGCCTCACGAAATTCTTTACTTCCATCATAGGGGGAGTATCGGTGATTAGACGGATTTTGCACTTCCTCACAGAGTTTATCAATAATAAACTTCGGTGTTGGTAAGTCTGGTGCACCAATTCCTAAGTCAATAACATCCACGCCCTGTGCCTTCAACGCTTCTTTCCTTTTTTGAAATCTGGAAAATAGATATGGTGGCAAATCCTTTACCTTCTTGGACACATACATGGTTCTACCCATCCTTCCGTTTCAACATGCGAAATGCCATTTCATATATCTGGTATCAGTATAATCGTATTAATTAAAATTTTCAATTATTATCAAAAAACGAAATATTTTTGTTACAATAAAAGTAAGCGCTTAAAAACAGAGGTGATTATTTTGGATACTAGTAGACAATATGCTATTACTTTAGATCATCAAGATCCACTGCAAAAGTTTCGAAAAGAATTCTATGTTACGAAAGATAAAATTTATTTAGACGGAAATTCCTTAGGTCATCTCTCCAAACGCTCGGAACAGGCAGTTCTTTCCATTCTTGATGCTTGGAAAAATGATGCTATTGATGGCTGGACAATCGGTGAGCATCCTTGGTTCTATTTATCGGAGAAAGTAGGAGAAGCATTTGCTCCGCTGGTTGGTGCTAAACCGGATGAGTTAATTGCAACCGGGTCAACTACTACCAATCTGCATCAGCTCCTAGCTAGTTTTTATAAGCCTGAGGGAAAGAAAACGAAAATCCTTGCAGATGAATTAAATTTCCCCTCTGATATCTATGCCATCAAAAGCCAGCTTAAACTAAAAGGATTTTCTCCTGATGAGCATTTAGTACAAGTAAAAAGTAGAGATGGTCATACTCTGACTACAGAGGATATCATCGCTTCGATGACCGATGATATTGCACTGATTATCCTACCGGGAGTTCTATAGCGTAGTGGACAAATTTTAGATATGCGGACCTTAACAGAAGCTGCGTGTGAGCGAGGTATTCCAATCGGTTTTGACCTTTGCCACTCCATTGGCTCCATCCCGCACTATTTATCAGAATGGAACGTTGATTTTGCTTTTTGGTGTACGTATAAACATTTAAACGGTGGACCTGGAAGTGTAGCTGGTATCTATGTAAACGAGAAGCATTTAGGAAATGAACCTGGATTATCTGGCTGGTTCAGCTCGAAAAAGGATAAACAATTTGATTTAGAGCATCAGTTGACACCTGCCCCGACTGCCGGTGCCTACCAGATTGGTACTCCACATGTGTTAAGCTTGGCACCATTAATTGGATCACTTGAAATTTTCCAGGAGGCTGGTATCCAAGCTATTCGTCAAAAGTCCCTAGCATTAACAGATTATCTCATGGCATTAATGGAGATGGAGTTAAGCGAATTTGGGTTTAAAATCGCTTCTCCTAAGGAGCATCTATCTCGTGGGGGACATGTATATGTAACCCATCCGAATGCTACTAGTATCTGTAAAGCACTAAAGGATGCTGGAATTATTCCCGATTTCCGAAGCCCTAATGGCATCCGTCTCGCGCCAGTCGCCTTATATAATACATTTGAGAAAGTTTGGCAGACGGTTGAAGTGCTCAAACAAATTATGCGAGACCAAAAATATAAAAAATACGAGAATACTAGAGGAGTTATCGCGTGATGACAAAATGGATTGATATCACACAAACACTTACAAACGATATGGCTCACTGGCCAGGGGATCGCCCTTTTACATATGAGGTTGCCGCAACGAAGGAACAAACCGGATCTGCTAATGTCGGAAAAATTACGACAAGTGTTCACATGGGGACTCATGTTGATTCTCCATTTCATTTCGACAATGATGGAATCACTATTGAACAAATTCCGATTGAGACGTATATAGGAAAAGCAAAAGTAATCGATGTAAGTTCCTTTCATACCATTACCCCAGAAGTATTACGGGACTATAATTTAGAAGGAGTAGAACGTTTATTACTACACACTTCTTTACCGAATAATCCAAAGCACTTCCCTGAAGAAATCCCGTTATTAGATCCAAGTATCGCAGCCTACTTAGCAAGTAAGGGTGTCCTATTACTCGGAATTGATATGCCTTCTGTGGATCCAATAACTAGTAAGAGCTTAGATACACACCATGCTCTCCATAAACATGGCATCCATATACTAGAAAATCTTATGCTTGATGATGTGTCCCCAGGCTTATATGAATTGATTGCCCTACCACTACGTATCGCTGGGGCCGATGGTAGTCCAGTAAGAGCGGTAATACGTCCTATCAAGGGGGAAATGACGAATGCGTGAAGACTACATTTGGGACCTTTATTCAGATGACTCTGGAGCATATACAGATTTTAAAGAAAAAATGACTTATGGTGACTACTTACAGCTCGAAACATTACTAGACAGTCAGAAACGACTTTCTAATCATCATGATGAGATGCTATTTATCGTCATTCACCAAGTAAGTGAGCTCTGGCTAAAGTTGATGATCCATGAAATAGAGGCAGCAACAAATGCTATACGAAACGGAGAATATCAAGCTGCTTTTAAGATGCTTGCCCGCGTATCAAAAATCCAAACTCAAATTATCCATGCCTGGGATGTCCTCTCAACCTTAACACCAGCTGAGTATATGGAGTTTCGTGGATTTCTAGGCAATGCATCGGGTTTTCAGTCCTATCAGTACCGTCTAGTTGAATTTGTTTTAGGCTATAAAACACCTCATATTGTAAAAATCTATGAGAAGAATCCTGTTTTACATAATCGACTAAAATCAGCCTTTGAGGCTCCTGGCCTATATGACGTATCCATACAAGCATTGGCTAAAGAAGGCTTCCACATTAACCAAAGCATATTAGAACGTGATTTTTCCAGCAAATATCAACAGGATCAAACTGTTGCTGATGCATGGCTAGAGGTATATCGTAACAAAGATACGTATTGGAACCTGTATCAATTAGCAGAAAAACTCGTCGACATTGAAGACTGGTTCCAACAATGGCGATTCCGACATATGAAAACAGTCGAAAGAATTATTGGGCATAAAACAGGAACCGGCGGAACATCCGGTGTTGGTTATTTAAAAAAGGTGTTAGATCATTATTTCTTTCCGGAATTATGGGAAGTGCGAACAAAGCTATAAAGCGATGCATGGGCTTCACTTTTATCATTAAGTCGTATGTCTAATGTACTCCATCGAGCACCTATAGAGAGGATTTACGCGAATGGAATTCACCATTAATAACACTTATTTTAGCAAGGCAATTACAGAAGTTAGTCATGTGGTTTCTTCAAAGGCTACAATTCCAATTTTAACTGGTATAAAAATGGAAGCGAAAGCAGATTGTATCATCCTTACTGGTAGCAATTCTGATATTATTATTCAACGAACGATTCCACAAATCGTTGATGGAGTAAAGGTGCTAGAGATTCACTCCATTGGTAGTATAGTAATTCCAGCAAAATATTTGCGTGAATTAATCAAAAAATTACCAAGCGATATAAGCGTGACCTTATTCGATAATCATTTCATCACTATCCAGTCTGAAGATATTATGACTAGATTAAATGGAATACGTGCGGAAGAGTATCCTCTTTTACCAACGATTAATCAAACGAACCGGATCAGTATTTATAGTGATAAATTAATAGCTGCAATTAAGAAAACTGTTTTTGCTGTTTCTAGGAGCGAAACAAAACCAGTCTTAACTGGCGTAAATCTATCTTTTAAACAGAATGAACTAACCTGTATGGCAACTAATTCTCACCGATTTGCACTATGTAAGCTCGGAATAGAGTCGAATGTAACTGGATCCTTCACCGTACCAAGTGCCGCTTTACAAGAGGTAACCAAGTTATATCATTCCAATACTATATTAGATATCATTGCATCTGAAGATTATATCTTGTTTAAATCAGATAACTTAACTTTATATTCCAGACTAATACAGGGTCATTATCCTGATATGACAGATTTACTTACACAGTCACCAAAAACAAGTATAACTGTGGACACCAAGCAATTACTACAAGGAATTGATAGAGCCTGCTTGTTTGCCAGTGAAAGGAAAAACAATACGGTCCATCTAACTATAAATCATAGCTTATTAAAAATCTCTTCTAAATCTACAGAAGTAGGAAAAATAGAAGAAACACAAAAGATTAGGCTATTAAGTGGCGAGCAACAAGTAAATGTTACACTCGATGGCAGTTATGTAATCGATGCTTTAAAAGAAATGAAAGAGGATGAGGTAAGTATTCGTTTTAATGGCTCTATGCGCCCTGTCATATTGGAACCAGTAGGAAATACCTCTCAGCTTCATCTCATATCTCCTGTTAGGACACATTAAAGATATACTGGGGAGGTCCTGTTTTCTATAGAAGTTATTCAGCTTAAGCAAATGCAATACTTGTTATGAGGGTTGGCAATCTCTTCTTAAATTTGTCACCCTCTAATGCTTCAGCTATTATTTCATTGCCTTATAGCATCCGCTCAGGAGGACAACATTGTGTCGTAAAATTGCATACTTCAATGATCTATTTTTCTTATGCTGTTGAAAAAGTTATGGATACTTCCCTAGCTAAAAGCAAATGAACACTATAAGGGGCTCGAAGCAAATGCCCTGAGCTTGACATGACTATTACGGTATGCACTCTAAATTAAATAACTTCTTAATTAAAAAAGAAGATCCTTAAAGCAAAAGAACTTTAAAGATCCTCCTCAATTCGAAATAGTACTTTGTATTTTTGTTCATCAAATAAATCGGTAACATGAACTCGTTTTCCATGACCAAAAATAACCTCTGTATCGGTCATCGCGACTACCATTGCTTTCGTATTTTGCTCAACATCTAAAAAGACATCCCCAACAACTGGTTTTACGACATCCTCATCACTATCGGTTAGGTAGGTTATCGATTCATCTTGAATTTGCTGCTCCTCTGGTACTAAGCTTTTATCATAGTAGGCAATTTCTTGACTAGCATCCGCTTTACCAGGAACCATTACAACATATTCATTATGTTTTACACCATTATCCCTAGTTGTCACAACATTACCGTCTTCCACACTAGCCACTTTTTCAATAGAATTTAACGAATAATGGTCTAGTAAATCTGGTGCAGGCTTTGTAATTAATATGTAATCACCAGGATTAGGTCGTCTACTCTCGTCAATCGTGTATCGTTTTCCATAAAAAATAAATGTATCATTATGCTTTGGCTTATATAAAGTAATCTCATTAGCGCTTGTTAGGACTTGTTTCATATCCTTTAGCCGATATAAATGGACCGACTTCTTAAACATCGGTTTTACCGTATAAACTTTGTGCAATTCATTTTGATAAAAAACAAATTGACCTTTCCGAACCTGAAAAAGCTTCATCAGATTTTCCTCCTAAAATTATGAATACAATTTAAAATAACTATTCTTATCTTTTGTCACATTATAATATTTAAACATACTATCATCAAATTCAACGTACATTCTTATCCATATGCACGAATGGCAAGTCAGTATCCACTTTCCCTAATATCCGTTTTAAATTTATTTGCTCTCCATTTAACCATTTTCCAAAATCAAAGATGATAGGTTCACGGTCGCCACCTAATGCAAACCAGGCTTTTAATTCTTTTGGAAAATAAGCAGAAGTATGTATGGTTCCAGACCAGTTTTTATATTGGTTTGAAAATACTCCTTTATCGGAATCATTCATCATTCGAAAAGCTTGATAGGCATTTGTTACATGGTGTTTCTGTGTTTCGATGGCATCCATTCGCTTATAGGAATCTACTAAATGATGACGATTTTCATGTGTCATGATTTCGAAATGGTTCGTACAAACATTCGACCTTCGAACCTCGGTTCCCCGTGGTGTCGCCTCCACAATAAATGTTTCTCCCGATTTATCTAATACAATATAACTGAAACTATGACGATGTGGGACTTCCTCCAACATATCTACTGCCTCTTCGACTGTTGCGCAATTTTCCAGAACCATCCTGCCAATCATATTACAAATAAAACCGTCGCCTGGTTTCTTACGATGCATGAAATTATAACCAAGGCTTAGACCTTTTTCATTCATTCCGTCCATTCTTCCTGTAATCCTTTGCGAAGGACCAATGACAGCATAGCCTTGATCGGTCGGTGAAAAAATCGTATACCTTCCTTCATATGTTTTAGGATGGTAATCATAATTGCGTATCATATAATCTGAATCAGTAAAAATAGAGCATCCACTTCGCTGATAATGTAGTCGGTATCCACCAAACTCACGTAGTACCTCTTGCATATCCCATTGTAATGCATCACGTAAACCGAGTAGCTCTTCCCAAATACCTGGTGCAAATGGAAGGATGGCTTCCTTTACTTCCTGTTCTTAAATTATAAAATGAGCTCTCCGTATTTTCCAAATTCGTCTACGATTTTCAATGATTAAAGAATCTTTTAGCATCTCACCCTGTTTATAACCAAAATCATAATGCGTGCCACGGAATTGAATTAAGTCGCTGTAAATTTCCTTCAATTTGATCATCCCTTTTTGGAAATAGGATAGAATATACACTCTATCTTGTTAGGCTTTTTTACTTATTTTCAAATTCTTCTACTAAAATGGATAGCTCTTCCCAGCGTTCCATCTTCGTGTTCAGTTCTTCTTCCACTCTTTGCTGTTCGGCAAATAGTTTCTGGACCTTCTCCGAATCACTTCCAGCTTCTACAATGCCTGCTTCTAGCTCGGTAATCTTTTCTTCGAGTGCTGCGATTTGATCCTCGATTTCGTTCCATTCTTTTTGTTCCATATACGAAAGCTTCTTTTTTTGCTTTGGCTTCTGTTCTGCTTTTGTTTCTTTTACTTCCCTTTTTACGGTTACCTGATGCTTCTCCAAGTAATCACTGTAGTTACCATAGAACGGGCTTATTTTACCTTTCCCTTCAAAGATTAGCAATTTTTCAACGACGCGATCGAGAAAATACCGATCATGGGATACTGTTATAACAACGCCAGGAAAATGGTCTAAATATTCTTCCAAAACACCTAATGTTTGAATGTCTAAGTCGTTTGTCGGTTCATCTAGAAAAAGAACATTTGGCTCTGTCATAAGTACCTTCAATAGATATAGGCGCCTCTTCTCCCCACCGGATAGCTTGCGAATATAATTATATTGCTCAGACCGTGGGAATAGAAAGCGTTCTAGCATCTGTTCTGCCGTTATGACATCGCCTTCTATTGTATGGATGACTTCAGCTGTTTCCTTTATAAAATCAACTACACGCATCTCCCCGTCTAGTTCTTCCTCGCCTTGGGTATAATAGCCAATTTTCACCGTATCACCAATGATTACTTCTCCATGATCTGGTAACAAGCGCTTGGCCATCATATTTAAAAGAGTTGTCTTCCCTGAACCATTTGGCCCAATAATACCGATACGGTCACCCGGAATAATAAGCTGGCTAAAATGCTGTATTAGCTGTTTTCCTTCGATTGATTTAGCTATATCCATTAACTCGATTACCTTTTTACCTAATCGAGTAGAACCTACCTGGAACTCAATACTGTTTTGATCCGTATGAAAGGTCTTTTCCTTCATTTCATGAACACGATCGATTCTAGCTTTTTGCTTTGTTGTACGTGCTTTAACCCCGGCTTTTAACCAAGCTAATTCACGCTTTAGAATATTAGCATGCTTTTGTTGATTACTTCGCTCTAATTCTTCTCTCTCTGCCTTTTTCTCTAAGAAAATCTCATAATTTCCTTCATACGAATACAGATTTCCCTTATCCAACTCTATTATTTTATTGGTTACACGATTTAAGAAGTATCGATCATGGGTAACGAGTAAAAGCGCTCCCTTAAAGCTCTGCAAGTATTTCTCTAACCATTCTACTGTTTCATTATCGAGATGGTTGGTTGGCTCGTCCAGAATCAATAAGTCAGCTGGTTGAATTAACGCTTTGGCTATCGCAATCCGTTTACGTTGGCCACCGGATAATTCGGTAACCTTTTTATTAAAATCAGTAATACCAAGCTTCGTTAAAATCGTTTTCGCTGTTGTATTAGCCTCCCAAGCCTCTAATTCATCCATCCTTTGCTGGACTCGCATTAGTGCTTCCTGAACTTTCGTATTCTCTGGATCTAGTTCTAACTTCTGTAGCGCCTTCTCGTACTCACGCATCACCTTCATAATGGCAGCTTCACCATAGTAAATTTGTTCGATAACGGATAAATTCGGGTCTAATTCCGCTTCTTGTGGTAAGTACTCAATCCGGTAATCCTTAGGATATTGAATTGATCCAGCATCTGGTGAATCCAGACCTGCAATTACTTTTAGAAAACTAGATTTTCCTGTACCGTTTACACCAATTAATCCTATACGATCATGATCTGTAATCGTATAAGATATATTTTCAAATAAAACCTTATCACCATAAGATTTATATATATTTTCAATCGTTAGCATAGCAGGAGTCCTTTCTTGCCTTTCAAAGATTAATTTGATTTTTTTCTATTACGAATCAGTTCCTTTACTAACAGTACAACTAATAATAGTAGCCAGGATGTTACTAAATAGAAAATCATTTTACTCATTTGGTCCATATCCTGAACGAAAAACACCATTCCAACCCAAATGATGGCGATAATCAAGATTTGGTAAATTAATGGTTTCATATTCATTTCCCCCTGTTAAAAACCTATTTATAAGTTTACATTACCACAGGTTATTTTACCATTTGTTCGGTGTAGTTCGAGCTCCAGAACACTATCTTATTTTCTCAATCAAACAAGCTCTGAAGAATCCACGTGATTATCCAGGTTATTTCGTACATAATATAAGTAACACGTTTATAATGGGGGAATTTCAATGGTACTACAAAAGGGGAAAAAGAACTGTATAACAGATGTTGAGGGTGTACAAGTAGGACATAAAACATTATACGAAAAAGTGAATCAAGAACAAACCATCTGTACCGGTGTCACCGCTATCCTACCACATTCAGGCAATCTCTTCTATGAAAAGGTACGGGCTGGCTGCCATGTCGTTAATGGCTACGGAAAAACAAGTGGGCTTGTCCAAGTGGAAGAGCTAGGCTTTATTGAATCACCTATTATGCTTACCAATACGTTAAGTGTTGGTCCTGTCATGGAGGGTACTGTTACATATATGCTTCAACAGAATAAAGAAATAGGTACCTCTGCCGGAACATTAAATGTGGTCGTTGGGGAATGTAATGACGGCTTCTTAAATTCAATGCGACTTCAAGCTGTCCGACCGAATCATGCTATCGAAGCAATTGAAAATGCAAGCAGTAGTGCTGTTCAACAAGGTGCTGTCGGCGCAGGAAAAGGCATGATTTGTTTTGGGTATAAAGGTGGTATTGGTACAGCTTCTCGAGTCGTTACAGCGTCCAATGAAAAATACACGGTTGGTTGTCTCGTTCTTAGTAACTTCGGTGATAGTCAAGATGCATTATTTGCAAACTTCCCTAAGAAGAAAAACCCTAACTCAACAGATGGATCTATTATGATGATTATTGCGACAGATGCGCCTTTATACGACAGGCAATTAAAGCGAATCGCAAAGCGTACTGCTGCAGGACTTGGTCGTGTTGGCAGCCATATGGATAATGGGAGCGGAGATATCGCAATAGCCTTTACAACAGCAAATCCCTCTGCTCATAATGTCAATGGTCACCTGGAGTCTATCACATACTTACGTGACGATGACCAAGCAATGAATCAATTATTCCAAGCTGTAGCTGAAGCAATCGAAGAAGCTATTATTAATTCGTTAAAGTATGCAGAAACAACGGAAGGACAAAATGGAAGAGTAATTGAAAAGGCACCACTAACATAATGTGGTGCCTTTGGCCTTTTTAGGATTACCTCGATTTTGTCAAAAACGACTTCGGCATATCTGATCTAAATAGCATGAGCTGTCCTGTCACTGGATGATGAAAGGACAGTATTTTGGCATGAAGACCTAATCGACCTATTTCATTCGTTTTTGCTCCATATTTCTTATCTCCAACGATGGGATGTCCAATGTCGCTTAAATGAACACGTATTTGATTTTTTCTACCTGTTTCTAGGTTTACCTCGACTAAGCTAAATTGGTCATTCGATTGGATTTTTCGAAAATGTGTAATGGCAAATTGTCCATCCTTATCTTGAACAGAGTACATTTTATGAGTTTTACTTTCTTTCAACCAGGATTTCACAGTTCCTTCTGGCTGCTTTAATTCCCCTTCTACTAGCGCCACATAAGTACGCTCTTGAACGAGTTCCTTCCAATTATCCTGGAGCTTTCGTTTTACTTTCTCACTTTTGGCAAACATCATAACACCAGAAGTTTCCTTATCGAGACGATGAACAACAAATACACGATTTCTTGGATCACTACGTTTTACATAATCCATTAGCTGATGTAACGCCGTGTTCTTCTTTTCTGTTTCTGTAGCGATAGACAATAATCCTGCATCCTTCTCAATGACAATAATCGAATTATCCTCAAATAGTATTTTCATCCCGATTAATGTACTTTCCTTCACCGCTACTTTATTTTTTAGTACACTAACAACTTGCCCGGGTTGAAGGGGGTAGTTATGCTTTGTTTCGATATGGTCATCTACCTTTACTTGTCCCCGTGTTAGAATAGATTTTACAGAGTTTCTACTCCTACTATCCATCTTCTGCAATAAAAAGGCCAATAATTCACTTGGTTCATTTACTTTAAAATTAAGTGTACCACTTCTCGTAGGCTTCGCATTTTTTCTATTTTGTGACATTCAACCATTCTCCTAGTCTTCATCTTTTACATCCACATCTTCCGGGATAGGGGTATTCAAGTATTCTTGAATCATCAGTCTATATTTTTCCACTTGTTCTAAATGAGTAGTGAACTGCGTTTTGTTTACTAGGAACTGTTCTCCATCATGTATGGCACGAATTTTTCCTTGTAGAACTAAAGACTTCACCTTCGCTTCATTCATGGATAAATATTCTGCTAGCTCTGGTATGGTAACATACAACGTAAACACCATCCTATCTTGTATTTATCACTAAAAGCGACTAACCAATCTTAACTTTACTAAGTTATTCAATAGTAAAATTTTCCTATGTATAATATAATTACCACATATCTTATTATTATTTATAGGGGAATCACATATATATGCAATTGGAAATAGATCATATTCAGATTCATTATCAATTATATAACACACGTAGTGAGCAATCCGAATATATCCTGTTGTTGCATGGGTTGGGACTAGATTTAACGATGTGGGAACCAATTATACCATATCTCCAAGATCATTTTAACATTATCACATTTGATATGAGAGGGCACGGTAAAACAAAGGCAGATACATCCGTGATTACTTGGGATGCACTCGTAAAAGATTTACATGCACTCATTACTACATTCAATATTCCTAAGTTTCACGCAGTAGGATTGGGAATCGGTGGGAATCTCGCAATAAAATATTTAGAACAATACCCTGAGAAGGTAGATAAGCTTATTCTGACATCTGTTTATATGTATTTTCCAAAAGAAGTGACAGCAAAGCAGCTTCAAAAAAGAAAGCAATTGGTTACAGATGGAAAACTATCTGAACTAGCTAAAAACTTAATCCATAAAATCTGTCACAATCTCACACCAGAGAAAGAATATTTATTAATGAAAGCCTATAGTAAAGTTGATCAACGAACCTATTTTAATTTCTTTGAAATGCTAACCAAAACGGTTTCGTTAGAGGAATTAAAGAATATTGATCGAGAGGTTTTATTAATTCAAGGAGAGAAGGATCCACTATTTCCTATTCAGCAAACCAACTTATATCAAACATGCCTGAATAAATCAGCAAGCTATGTTGTTCCAAATGCATCTAACCTTGTACCACTGGATAATCCATATACATTCACTACACTTGTATCGAATTTTATTAAAAACGGTTTATCCAATTCGTTTACTAATATAATCGAGCAAGAATTTATCAAAAATATCGACTACTTAATTTCCAAAAATTTCAATACTTTGGATATAAACATAATCAATGGGTTTTCAGTGAAATATCAAGGAAAAGAAATTACCGATAAGTGGAATCAGCGAAAAGCTAAAAACTTGCTAGCTTATTTGGCCTATCATAATTCTGCTTCTAGGGAAGCATTACTTAATGAGTTTTGGGGAGAAATTGATCTAGTTAGTGCGAAAAATAATCTACGTGTAGCATTAAATCATCTTAAAAGTATCTTACAAAATCACGGACTTGATTGTCATCTCAGTATTGGTCGTGAAAACATTAGCTTAGTAGGCGATATATCTTTCGACTTACTAAATTATATGCAATTACTTTACGGATGTGTTCTAGAGAAGGACCTTGAAAGGAAAAAGTCAATTTTCATCGAACTGATGAGCCAATATAAAGAAAGAATGTTCATTGACTTTTATGATGAGTGGCTATTTGCTATTCAAGATGAAATTGATCAGCAACTCGATAAAATAGTAAGATCACTTAATTAGGAATCAAGGAGAACATAAAAGTCTTATCCGCATGTAGCCAAACCGTAATAGGCTATCCTCACGCCCGAGATTTTTTACTTACGGTTACTCCCAAGACATGGTCGACATGGGATTGGAGTATATTATTTGTATTTTTCAAGCTGGGGAGGTAGGTTACTATTTGGCCAAGTTGTTTCCAACCTTGCCCCGAGGAAGTACGCTGTTACATGCATTAAATTAGAGGGGATCACGTTTTTTCCATCGTGCCCCTCCTTCCGCTACCGTCTACGTGAGCGAATACAGTGTTTTATCCCGCCTTTACTATCATCTTAATGATAGCAGGAACCTTGCTAGTTTATTCCTTGACGCTCTCTATATTCATGAAAGCTTACTTCTGATACATCTAATGCATTACATAGGACTTCGATAGGATACTGCTTTTCTAAGACTTGGATTGCTTTATATTTTTCTTCCTCACAGTGAAGTAAAGTCTCTATGTATGTTTTTAAAGCTTCTACTTCCAATTTCAAATGCTGTAACTGCTCTTCAACCTTATTATTTTCCAATGGCTTTGTTGTTTTTCTGATAGGTCTATCGAATGCTTCAGGACCATTCTTTTTATATTTTTTGATCCATTCATAAACATTATCCCGATGTCTTATTCCTAAATCAGCAATTACCTCTTGGACAGGTTGATCTTCTTCTAGAACTCGTCTAATAGCTTCTAGTTTTATCTCTTTTGTATATCTGCTATATAGTTGTCTTTTCTTTGTCAAAACCCATCCCCCTTACGACAAACACTACTCCCCCTAGCGTTTTTACTTATTGATCATGACGTAATTTATTTTACAATATGCATCATTACACAATCATTACAAAATCCTCATGTAGCAGTATCTATTCTAGCTCCAGTAACTCCTAGCCACTCCTCTAGCAATGTTTCATTATCTATAATTTATATCTCCTCCCCTTCATTGCGTCACCTATTAATACGTTTATCCTATAAGAATTGTTTCAAGATAATGGAAATTTAGTAGTTAATTTTTTCCCAATCAAATAAATTACCTGGATCAACCTTTCTTCCGGGAGCATAATCCTCATGACCAATCACATGGTACCGACTACGGGGAATCGTTGGATAACGCTTGTGGATATCATTTAGTAATAAGGACAGGGCTCTATACTGTGCTTCTGTATAACCTATAAAATCATCATGGAGGGAATCATAGATTTCCTCTGATACAATAGGAAGCATTTCTTCCCGAGTGCCTATCCCCATTAATTCAATCCCCATACTATATTCATTCAAATTATGGGGGAAAAATGGAAGGTACGGAAAGCTACTTCTACCAGCGTGAAAAGCTACGCGATCCTCTGCAACTAGTTGATAAACTGCACCATCTCGATCAATCAAGTAGTGTGTAGACACGCCATATTCCATTAATAACAGATAAAGATCAACTACTTGGTAAGGATTTTCCGGATTAGCTACAACATTGCTTAAGGAATGGATAACGATATGTGTAACCTCCTGCTCTCTAGGTACAGACAAGGTAGGTGGTAAATAGAGTTCCCTTATTTCTGGCAGCAGAGCCGCTTGTTCTAACTCTAATGCAGATAATTTATAGGGAGAGGACCATACTAGTATCAGGAATACGATAATCATTCTAAGATGTCTCATTTCACATCTCCTCTACTTTAAATCTTGCTATCAAACATTCCTTTTGTGATTCAGGTTAAAAAAGCTTACAATGTTCAAGGAAAGGAGATACCAACATGACAATAAACTACTCATTACCCAACGAAATAACAGCATTAATAAACGAAAAAAGAAGCCATTCTGATAAATTTCAAGATTTAATTAGACAAGGTGGGTATATGCCACCTAATAATGACCTGTTAATTGATGCCATTACTGCCCTTAGCATGGGCAAAAACGTATTATTAAAAGGTCCTACAGGAGCAGGAAAGACTAAATTTGCAGAAACCCTCTCTAATCTTTTTAATCAACCTATGTTTAGTGTGAACTGCTCAGTTGATTTAGATGCAGAAAGCTTACTCGGATTTAAAACATTATCCTATCAAGGAGAAAAACAAGTAATCGAATTTGTTCCTGGTCCAGTTATTAATGCCATGACAAATGGAACATTTCTATATATTGATGAGGTAAATATGGCTAAACCAGAGACATTACCTCTTATTAATGGTGTGCTAGATTACCGAAGAACGATAACAAATCCGTTTACCAATGATGTGATTACAGCAAAAGAAGGATTTGGTGTAATTGCTGCCATTAACGAAGGGTACATTGGTACTGTCCCCCTAAATGAAGCATTAAAAAACCGCTTCATTGTGCTAGAAATTCCATATATTGAAGGGGATCAATTAGAGCAACTAATTAAGACAAATACTCAGTTAACCGATGCAAAACTGATTGAACGCTTTGTGAAATTATCCTCCGATTTGATTCAAGCAGTTGTGCAAGGAAAGCTGTCTGAGGATGCCGCATCCATTCGCGCATTATTAGACGCGTGTGATTTAAGTGTCTTGATTCCACCAAAAAGAGCCGTCCTCCGCTCCATCGTGGATAAGTTAGATGAGGAAAGAGAAAAAGAGTTTGTGAAGAATTTAGCAGAAACTTATTTTTAGATAGGAGAATGCAAGATGCATGTCTTTAATGATGCAAGAGTTGATACCAGTCTATTCTTACAGCTTCAAGATCTTGCTAACGTCTTATCTGGTGATGCTACGATTAAGTTCGAATATAACTTCGGTTCTATCGTAGATCTTATCGATTACAAGCTCACTGCAAGTCGCTTTTGGGATAATACTAGTTATGAAATCAAAGAAGCTGGCTTAAAAACGGATGTCTATTTACGAGCTATAGGAACATTAAGGCACTCGACCATTCCTGAAATGAAAGCCTTTCTCGATCAAATAACAGAATCACCGTTACCTAAATTCGCCTATCAGCTGTTTGCTTTACTAGAGGACTTACGACTGGAGGAGATTATTAAACATGATCGACCTGGGACAACAAAAGCCTTTGCCATTCGTAGAGATGCATATCAGCATTACTTTTCTAGTCAGTTGGTTGTGAATGCGACGAGAAGCTTTCCCTTGGATGAGCTTTTTTGCTTAATCTATTTACAACTGGTATCAGATCGTCCAAATCCTTCCTTCCCTAAAGCAACGGCTGGACAGTTGCAGAAGTTGGAAGAATTAAAACCATTTCTATTCGAATTATTTGAAGCTAGAAGTACAGCGGATATAACAAGAATAACCGAACAAATTGTATTTCGTTTATCTGAGTACAAAGATACACTGAATGAATACTTTGTTTTTCCAGTTAGTCATGTGGAACGGTATGAGAAAAACACTCTTTTTGATGAACTGACAAGAACTGATTCATTAAATAATGATGATTTTGAAGAGGTGGATCAAGAGGAAAGTGAGTACTTTGACCAAGAGTTTTCCACCTGGCATCGGGAAAATAAAAATGAAAACCGTAAGCAAAATTTCTTACAGTTCGAATTAGAACAAGGGACAAATACAAGTATTTTAGGTGGTGGAGCTCGAGAAACGGAAGAGGGAGACCAAGCGGTAGCCTCTATTCAGGGAGCATCTAGCCAAAGCAAAGAGAACGATTACTCTGAAATGGAGGCACTAGAAAAGGATGAATCCTCTAAGCAAAGCGGAAAGACGGATGAATTTGGTGAGGAAAACAGGGATGCTATAAAAATAGATAAAGAAGCTAGTCCCCCAACACAAGAAGAAATAGAAGACTATCAACAATTTGTAAAGGATATTGAACCATACAAACGCAAATTAGCCAAAACAATTGAGAAAACGATTGAGCATAAAAAGAATGAACCACGGCGTGATCTCGTTTTCGGTAGATTATCGAAGAAGCTTTTACCGATTATTACGGACGATAACCCAAGAGTATTTTATAAGAAGAATGAAGATACGAATGAGTTTGATGCTGTATTTACCCTTCTCGTTGATTGTTCTGCATCCATGCATAATAAAATGGAAGAAACGAAGCGCGGAATAGTCCTCTTCCATGAGGTATTAAAGCATTTGAAAATTCCTCATTCTATCATCGGGTTTTGGGAAGATGCGAATGAAGTTAAAGAAGGCTATCAACCTAATTATTTTCACCGTATTCATACCTTTACGGATTCTTTTTATGAACAGAACGGGCCGAAAATCATGCAGTTAGAACCTGAAGAAGATAATCGTGACGGATTTAGTATACGAGTAATTTCGAAAGAGCTTGAAGCTAGAAGAGAAAAGAATAAATTCTTACTCGTTTTTTCTGATGGGGAGCCTGCCGCAGCCAACTATGACCAGAACGGTATAGTGGACACGAATCTAGCTGTTTCAGAAGCTCGTAAAAAAGGTATTGAAGTAATTGGTATGTTTTTAGCGAATGGTGAAATTGAAGAACGCGAAGACCATACTATGCAAAATATTTATGGAAGAGAACGAGTGATGATTCCTAGTGTAGCTGATCTACCTGAACATTTTGCACCGTTATTAAAAAAATTACTACTGAAGACCATTTAAGCTAATAAGTTCCTGTAGGCTACGTGAGACCCCTTCTTGAGGAGTCTCGCAGCCCACTGGTACTAAGGTAGACCTAGACGAGAAGTAGCTGAAAAATATAAATCTCACCCTGACTGATGATGCTATTGGGAAGACGATTCTAGCTCTCTACCCCAGCAGGTTAGTAAACTTGTAATAGCTGTTTCTAGCTCTGCTTCAGGTATCCCAGCGAAACCTAATAGAATTCTCGGAAATGAGCTAGATTGCTTTTCGATGGTATAGTTTGATAATGGGTATATCTTAAGCTGCGCATCTTTTGCACGCTGGACTAGTTTATCCTCCTTCCAGCCATTCCTCACCTCTAATACAACATGAAAGCCAGATAAATCACTTATTACCTCGACCACATCAGAATATGGCCTTAACAGGTGCAATGTTTTTTCCATCTTTCTCCGATAGACCTTACGCATGCGATTCAGATGTCTTTCAAAATCCCCTTCTTTCATAAAATGAGCGAGGATATGTTGATCAATTCTTGATACGGTACATTGAAAAAAGGACAGTTCCTTCTGATATCGACTTAGGAGCGACTTCGGTAATACCATGTAACTTATTCGTATAGATGGAATTAATGATTTGGAAAATGTGCCTAAATAAATAACCTTCTCTCTCTTATCCATGCTTTGTAAGGATGGAATAGATTTTCCACTGTAACGAAATTCACTATCATAATCATCTTCAATAATATAACGTTCATCACCACCCATGGCCCAATTTAATAATTTTATCCTTCTGTTTGCCGACAGAACTGATCCATATGGGAAATGATGAGATGGTGTTACATACATAATATCGATTGGGGAAGCTTCTAAGGAGTCTACTATTACTCCTTGGTCATCAACTTCTAATGGTATAACTTCATTTGGATAGTTTTTCAGAATACGAGAAATGACATGGTAGCCTGGGTCTTCCACACCGTATACAACGGATTGCCCCAATAATAAAATCAGCTGCTGTAGGAGCGTCTCAATACCCGCTCCAAGAATAATCTGTTCTGGAGAACAGTGCACCCCCCTTGCCTGATAAAGATAATGAACAATTTCTTCTCGTAGGACATACTCCCCTTGCCTGTCTCCCATTAATAATAAAGATTGATTTTCTATATCAATACTATTTTTGGCATGCTTTCTCCACTTAGCATATGGAAAATGTTCTGTATCAATCCAGCTCGGATGAAAATCATACCGAATTGGCTTTTTGCTCTCGGCGGATTGGTGATGCATGGGATTGATTTCTTGTACATATTCTAAGTCCTCCGAGGCTAAAACAAAATATCCTTTCCGAGGGACCCCTTCGACATAGCCTTCTGCAACCAATTGTTCATATGCAGTTTCGACTGTATTTTGACTAACCTTTAGAAATTCGGACAGCTTTCGTTTAGATGGTAGTTTTGTATTATGGGGAATTTGACCATTCATTATTTCGGTTTTGATATAGGTATATAGCTGTTCGTACAATGGAACTGCACTTTCTCGGTTCATTTCACATGATAACATCTTCATCCTACCCCTCCATTCTGGCATCATCAAATTATGTAAAACTGACACTTTCAACAATGCCAACTACTTTTTATAATAAATTAACATTCAAATAAATCAACTCATTAAATAGGGAGTGTTACGATTGGAAAAATTACTAGGCACAGAAACAGTAAAGCGTGGAATGGCACAAATGCAAAAAGGCGGCGTTATTATGGACGTTGTTAATGCAGAGCAGGCTAGAATTGCAGAGGCATCTGGCGCAGTTGCAGTCATGGCATTAGAGCGTGTACCGTCTGATATTCGTGCAGCTGGTGGTGTAGCTAGAATGGCAGACCCTCGTATTGTTGAGGAAGTAATGAGTGCTGTAAGTATACCAGTAATGGCAAAAGCCCGTATTGGACATATTGTTGAAGCTAGAGTGCTTGAGGCTATGGGTGTGGATTATATTGATGAAAGTGAAGTACTTACACCTGCTGATGAGGAGTTTCATCTACTAAAGCGTGATTTTACTGTTCCATTTGTATGTGGATGTCGTGATCTTGGTGAGGCTGCAAGAAGAATTGCAGAAGGAGCCTCAATGCTTCGTACTAAGGGGGAGCCCGGGACAGGGAATATTGTAGAAGCTGTCCGTCATATGCGTAAAGTTCAAGCGCAAGTTCGTAAAGTGATCCATATGAGCGATGACGAGCTGATGACAGAAGCGAAAAATCTAGGGGCACCTTATGACATATTAAAGGAAATTAAGGAAGCTGGGAAACTACCTGTCGTTAATTTTGCTGCAGGTGGTGTTGCAACACCTGCTGATGCTGCTCTTATGATGGAATTAGGCGCAGATGGTGTCTTCGTTGGTTCTGGTATCTTTAAATCAGAGAATCCACAAAAATTCGCCAGTGCAATCGTCCAAGCTACTACCTATTATAAAGATTATGACCTAATCGGTCGATTATCAAAAGAACTTGGCACTGCAATGAAAGGAATTGATATTTCAACACTTAGCCAAGAAGAACGTATGCAAGAGCGTGGCTGGTAAAAAAGCTATGTTTGCTAGGAAGGATGTGTCATAATGAGTGGGCTTGTAATTGGTGTACTTGGCTTGCAGGGAGCTGTAAGCGAGCATATTAACCAAATTGAAGCTTCAGGTTGTAAAGGGGTTATCGTAAAAAAGCCTGAACAACTTAAAGAGATTGATGGCTTAATTCTCCCAGGTGGAGAAAGTACTACAATGCGTAAACTAATTGATCGATATGGTTTTTTTGAGCCATTAAAACAATTTAGTAAACAGCGTAAGCCTCTGTTCGGTACTTGTGCAGGCATGGTCCTTGTCGCAAAAGAGCTTTCAGCATCATCTGAAGCTCACTTACAGCTAATGGATGTGTGTGTAAAACGAAATGCTTTTGGTAGGCAAAAGGAAAGCTTTGAAGCAGTACTACCGATAAACGGGCTTGACCTACCTTTTTCTGCTGTATTCATTCGAGCTCCATACATTGAGAAAGCAGCACAGCATGTTGAAATTCTCGCAACCTATGAAAACCATATTGTTGCAGCTAAACAAGATCATATTCTAGTTACTGCGTTTCATCCAGAGCTGACAAACGATACACGCATGATTGATTTTTTTATTGATATGGTAAAGAAATCAAAAAATACTGTCGCATTATAGCTAAAATACTAGTCTGAGTATTCAGACTAGTATTTTTATGTTATGATTCGTTTGGGAACTTCTTTACCGTTTATTCCGTATTAATACAAAGGGGGAATGATTATGGTACCATTCGAATCGGATTTTCATTCTGGGGTAGATTTTTTTGATTTTTTTCCTGTAATCTTTGGCATTGTATTTATGATAATAATTGGAACGATTATCTTTAATGCTGCAAAAGGGGTTGGACAATGGAGTAAAAATGAGCAATCACCTGAGTTATCTGTTCCTGCTATAATAAAAGCAAAAAGAACAGAAGTAGATAATTTCCACCACCACAATCACGATATTCATCATCACCACATACATTCTAGTACAAGCTATTATGCAACCTTTGAGTTTACTAGTGGTGATCGAGTTGAATTTTCCCTATCAGCTAAAGAATATGGATTGCTAGCCGAAGACGACCTCGGTATTCTAACCTTTAAGGGAACACGATTTATTCGGTTTGAGAGAAATAAAGAGATACAGAATCACGTAACCTAACCGCTAGCTAGGAAAACAGCTAGTATTTTTTCTAACTATACTATATGATTACATCTATATGAGAATAAATTTAAACTCGAAAAAGGAGAACCTTATGTCGCATACAATTGATTATATTATTTCTAGTAATGCCGTTTTTACAGGTACTACGTCATCCCCTATACAGGCTGCTGTTCTCATTTCCAATAATAGAATTGTAGATGTCATTGATCAACAGCATATCGAGGAATATATTTCGAATCAAACTAAGGTTATTGATTTTGATGATAAACTGATTATGCCTGGCTTTCATGATTTTCATATCCATCTGCTGTTAGGCAGTATGTTAGAAGATAGTGTGTCATTATCTGAAGCTCGTTCTGCAACAGCTGTTGCAGATCTAGTAAAAGAATATGCAGATAAGCATCCGGATGCACCACTCATTATTGGTAGTGGCTGGGATGATAATACTTGGAATACGGCGGAGCAAGTCGATAAAAAGTACTTAGATGTGGCCATTCCAGATAGACCTGTAATACTATATCAAGCAGAGTTTCATAGTGTTTGGGTTAATAGTGCTATGTTAGAGCTTGCCGGTATAACAAAGGATACAATGAATCCAGACTTTGGTGAAGTCATAAAAGATGAAAACGGAGATCCAACTGGATTATTACTAGAACATGCCGTTGGGCTCGTTACAAACGCAATGCCAATGAACTTAAAAGATAAAGAGCAGCTCCTTGAGAAATTCTTACGTGAATCGTCCCGATATGGTATTACTTCGGTACATGACTTGCTGAGATTACCAGAGATGAGTACAGAGGAAGCAGCTATTTATGCAGATTTTGAACAAAAGGGCAAGCTGACAACACGTGTACACTTTGTAGCACCGTTAAATGGCGATTTAGAAGAAGCAAAACGACTTCGTAATACGTATCATTCTAATATGGTACAGTTTACTGGATTTAAACAATTTATAGATGGGGTTATTACTAGCTATACTGCCTATTTACAAGATCCCTATACGAATAAGCCAGATTCAATAGGTAGTACCGTTTATCCTGAGGAAAGCATTAAGGAATGGACGATAGCTGCTGATAAGGAAAACTTCCGTGTCCGCTTCCACTGTATTGGCGATAAGGCTGTAAAGCTTGCATTAGATACGTTTGAAGAAGCACAGAAACGAAATGGAAATAGAGATGCACGGCATGCCATAGAGCATATTGAAATGATTAGAGAAGAAGATATCTCACGTTTCCAAGAATTAGGTGTGCTTGCTTCCATTCAACCAGAACATATCAATGGTTCTTCCTATGATGTATTTGAAGAATTGATTGGGAAGGAACGTATGCAGCGTTATATGCTACAAAAAACACTGATGGATCATGGAGCTACATTAGTTTACGGAAGTGATTATCCTGTTGTTGGTTTAAACCCTTTAACCGCTATTTATCGCGCTATAACACGACTAGATGACGAGAAAGTGGTTTGGAGTGAAGACGAGAAAATTACGCTTGCTGAAGCACTAAAGGCATATACCTATGCACCTGCCTATGGCTCATTTCGGGAAAAAGAACTCGGCACTTTAGAGGCTGGAAAATTAGCTGATTTAATTGTTTTGGATAAAGATTTATTTACAGTAACTCCTGAAGAAATAAAGACCGCCAATGTCATATTTACTATGGTGGATGGGAAGATTGTATTCGAAGGTATGTAAAGCCAGTTCAAAACGAGCTGGCTTTTTTCTTTATATCATATTCTCCACAAACACTTGAACGATTAGAGCTAGAGTCACGATACGTAAAATTGGCTTCATATATGCTGGTTTAATTTTTTCAGCTACTCGAACGCCAATTTGCGCTCCGATGAATGACCCACAAAGCAGCGCAAGTGTTAAACCCCACATAATCTTCCCTGATGCAATATACATCAGAGCTGCACCAATACAGCTTGAGAACGTCGCAAAACGCACATAGCCTACCGCCTTAATATAATCAATCTTTAAGTAGGCAAAGAGATAAAGCATTAATGTCCCTTGACCAGGGCCGAATAAACCGTCATAAATCCCGATACCATACAAGCCAGGAATACTTATTTTAGTTGGTTTTAGAACATTACCACCTTGAAAATTCCGCTTTCCAATCATAGAAGTTATAAGTGCCAATAATAATAGGATAATGGCAATGATATAGAGATGTTCAGGATGGAGTAACGTTGCAATTAATCCTCCACTCAGTCCGCCTGTAATACTAATCGGAACAATCCAGTAGCATTCTTTCAGTGAAACCTTCTTATGCTTGAGCAAATGAAAAAAACTCGAAAAAGAACTAACCGTATTAGATACTTTATTTGCGCCAATTGCGGAGTGAATTGGTATTCCTAATAACAACATCATCGGAAGACTAATTAATCCTCCCCCACCCGCTACTGTCCCTAGAGTTGTAGCGATAATTCCTGTCAAAAAGATAAAAATAAGATCCATACTGAATCCCCCCTGTATTCAGTATAGATCTTATTGGTAATTTGAAAAAATACTATATTTCTATCTACATTGATAACTATTTGTTATATCACTTGTTAATTAATTGCTTTAATTCCTTACTTAATTCACTTATTTCGACTACTGCTGTATTAATCGATGTAATTAGATCATGCTCACTTTCCAATGTAGAAACAATTTCTTGTGTGGATGATGCATTTTCCTCCGAAATATTTGCTACGTTTTCGAGCTGTTCTTGGATAGCTTTAAAATCAACTGTTACGGATTGAATCTCTTTCATGCCAATGGATAGACTAGTGCTCGTATCTTTAAAGGATTTCTTCAGCTCATCGAAGAAGGAAGATACCTCATTCAATAATTCCATTCCTTCACGAGCGGCAAGCTCTCCTTCAGTAGATTTTTCTTTAGCACTCTCTGACTTTTGAAACAGGTTATCCGTTACCTCCGTAATATCAACCGTAATACTAGCACTTTGTTCTGCTAGTTTACGAACTTCATCTGCTACAACGGCAAAGCCTTTTCCATACTCTCCTGCACGTGCGGATTCAATAGCAGCATTTAAGGCTAGTAGGTTCGTTTGTTCTGCTATATCCCTAATACCTTGCAGCAATGAATTTACCCTACCTAAGCTGTCCTGTAAATCTGTTACTGTTAACGTAGTTGTGCCAATTGCATCATTTACCGTACGGATATGATTGGTTGCCTGTTGAACTTTTTCCCAACCTGCCTGCACTTCCCCATTCATATGCTCTGACTTTTCTACGATATTTTGCGAAATGGCTATCGTTTGATTTGTTTTCTCTAATGATGAGCCCATCGATTCATTAACCGTACTAACACTTTCTGCTTCATCTTGAATAGCAGTAGCCATTTGCTGAACCGAATCTAATACTAGCTCACTGGATTCAACTATTGTTGAAATATCCTTATTAAATTGACCTATTGTTGAATCTAATTTATTCGCGCCATCTTCAATTGTATGGAAAGTATCCTGCAGTTTATCTAGTAATTCCTTCGCTTCTAATTCTTTTTTCGATGACTCTTCTACTAAATCTCTTCCCCATTTCGTTAATAGATATAGCGCAATTAAAATTCCATCTACCAAAGCGATTACTGTAATAAATCCCTTTAAATTATCATCAATCGAAAGCAGATTTGTAGGCTCTAGGAAGTACAAAGCAAATAAAAGTATGTTTAATACGATACCGAATATTAATATTAATTCTTTTTTAAAATACAACGCAATCATAGCTATTGTTAAAAATATAAGGTAGTGCTTATTTAATGCAAATCCATCTATAACGAATAGCAGCATCACAACTAGGTTTGGGATTAGTGCAAAAATAAACCCTTTCACATAGGCTGGTATTGGCAAGAAATAGTTACCAGTAGAGATGATAATGACGACTAAACCAGCTATAATAATGCCAATACTATCTCCCACACCTCTAGCCAATACGATTGGTATTACTAACAGAAACGTGATGGCAAATAATAATATAAAATTTACTTTATGAACCCTTTTTGTATTATATGTATCTAAATGATTCATGGTCTTCCCCCTCATATACAAACTTACTCATACTACTATATCGTCATCTAATGCTTTATTGTGAAGTTTATTTATTTTTTTCAATATATGTCGTTTTGTTTGCCAGAGTTCTACTTGTTCCTATAAGCTAAATGTATTAGGTTTACTAGAGAATGTATTATCGACTTAGGAGGTTGTTTAACTTGAGAATTGGAATTATGGGGGCAGGTTCTTTAGGGACCATTATTGGTGCACTTATCTCGAAAGGGAATGACGAGGTAGAATTAATCGATGTTTACGAAGACCATGTAAAGGCATTAAATGAACGCGGTGCAACCATTACTGGTACGATGAATGAAACGATTCCGGTTAAAGCTATTACACCAGCTGAAATGTCTGGAAACTATGATTTAATTTTATTACTTACTAAGCAAGTATTTAATCATGATGTTGTATCAAACTTGAAAAACTATTTACATCAGGACAGTGTTATTTTATCACTACAAAATGGTGTACCAGAAGAAAGCCTTGTCTCTATTTTAGGAGAAAAACGTGTTATTGGAGGTTCTGTTGAGTTTGGTGCTACTTTTAAGGAACCTGGTGTTTCTGAATTAACTACCGCAACAGAAGCTTTCCAAAGCAATGCTTTCCAAATAGGGGAATTAGATGGGTCTATTACAGATAGAGTGCAAAAAATAAAAGAGATTTTAGATCTTGTTGGTGGCACCCATGTTACAGATAATTTAGTTGGTACGAAATGGTCTAAGTTACTAGTTAATGTTGCTTTAAGTGGTATGTCAGCTGCACTTGGCTGTAACTTTGGTGAGGTTATTAAAGACGAAGCGAGTGTTTATAGTGCTGTATCATTAGCAGACGAAACGATTCGTGTTGGAGAAGCAGCTGGTGTAACGTTTGCTCCACTTGCTGGATTTGACTTAGGTGTCTTTAAACTAGCAGAAGATGAAAGTAATTTACCAACTGCTATTGGATTTGCTCGAAAAGCTTTCGAACCCCAAGCCTTACTAAGAGCAAGTATGCTCCAAGATCTAGAAAAACAAAGAAAAACGGAAATTGACTATATTAATGGATTCGTAGCTGCAAAAGGAAAAGAACTAGGTATTGCTACACCATATAACAATCTTGTTGTACAACTAGTTAAAAAGGCAGAAGAAGAAAAATCAGTACCTACCTTCGAAGGAAATATTGATTACTTTAAAGCACTTAAGAAGTAATTATTTTACTTATACGTTCTAAATCCTTTAAAGGGAACTAGATACCATTCTCAAGGCATCTAGTTCCCTTTTATTTATCGATTCCAATGTCGATGCCGTGCAACTGCTTGAACAAAGTGTCTTGCAAACTCATTCACATTTTCATCCGTTACTACTCCAGGTTTATTTACCATCTGGTTAGCCTCTAACCATTTCTTCCCTTCGCCTATTGCACCAATCGTTTTTTTATGACGATATGCTTCATCAATGAAATAAGCTGCTTTTTCATTAAACATTTTATCTGTGCTACTGCCGCGCACCATGAAGACAGCATCATATAATACGGATTGAGCAGTATAGACATTTTGCACAGCCTCTAATACAACACCATTGGTTCCTTTTACTGGTCCTAAATCTTCACTGATAAACTCTACTACGAGTCCTTCTTTCTTCCAATAATCAAGTATTGATTTTATTACATTACCGTGAAAGCCATCTGAAATAATGACAGCAACCTTACGTGTCTTAGCAGTCATCGTAGTATTTAATTGACTTAGCGCTGGGGATGCTTTTGTAACAGGAGAACCTCCCTCGGTTGGCGGTTTGACCCCAATATTTCTAGCAATGATTTGTGCTAACTGTAGATCAACATTAGCAAATAAATCTACATTTTGCTGGCGAACCGACTTGCTCTTTACCTTTCCTAACTCAAAGCTAAACGCATCGATAATATGCTTTTTCTCCGGCTCACTCATACTATTCCAGAACAGCTTTGCTTGAGAAAAGAAATCTGTAAAGCTCTTACTCCTCGCGCGAATTTTCTTACCGTCTACCTTCTCCTCATAATGCTTATATCCACCTTGCTCAGGTGACGCAGGTGCTGGAGTATTTCCTTGAAGAGAATTACGGTGGTAATTTACTCTGGCAACATTGATAGCCTGCCTATGAAATCCATCACGTTGATTATTATGGAATGGACAGATCGGCCTATTAATAGGAAGCTCATGAAAGTTAGGACCACCGAGCCGAATCAATTGGGTATCGATATATGAAAATAGGCGAGCTTGTAATAACGGGTCATTAGTAAAGTCAATGCCAGGTACAACATTCCCTGGATGAAATGCTACTTGCTCAGTCTCGGCAAAGAAGTTATCGACATTTTTGGTTAATGTCATTTTCCCAATGATTTTAACAGGTACTTCTTCCTCTGGAATCAGCTTGGTTGCATCTAATAAATCAAAATCAAATTTAAACTCATCTTCCTGTGGTACGATTTGTACTCCAAGCTCATATTCTGGATAATCTCCTCTTTCAATGGCATCCCATAAGTCGTTGCGGTGGAAATCAGGATCAATTCCCATCAGCTTTTGCGCTTCATCCCAAACTAGTGAATGTACCCCGAGCTTTGGCTTCCAGTGGAACTTAATAAAAAATGCCTCACCAGTTGCATTAACAAATCGAAACGTGTTAACCCCAAACCCTTCCATCATTCGAAAGCTTCTCGGTATAGCTCGGTCTGACATGATCCACATGACCATGTGTGCATTTTCAGGATTATTAGCAACAAAGTCCCAAAAGTTATCATGTGCAGTCGATGCCTGTGGAATATCATTATGAGGCTCAGGCTTGAATGAGTGCACTACATCTGGGAATTTAATTCCATCTTGTATAAAGAAGACTGGAATATTATTCGCTACGAGGTCATAGTTTCCTTCTTCTGTATAAAATTTCGTTGCAAACCCACGAGCATCCCTTGCCGTATCACCGGATCCTTTTGAACCGTTTACGGTGGAAAACCGGACAAATACTGGTACTTTTTTTGAAGTATCGGTAAAGATTTTCGCTTTCGTATACTGTTCCATACTTTCATAAAGCTGAAATTCACCATGAGCAGCAAATCCTCGAGCATGAACAACCCTTTCTGGAATCCTTTCATGATCAAAGTGGGTCATCTTCTCCCTAAAGTGAAAATCTTCCATTAGGGTTGGCCCCCGTACGCCAGCTGTTAAGGAAAGCTCATCCTCTGACACTCTAAGTCCTTGGTTAGTAGTCATATACTTCCCTTTGTCATCTACACGAAAAGACTCCAGTTGCGCATCCTTTTCGTTCTCATTTCGCTTATCCGTCATTCAGCATACCTCCCCATTAATGGATATGCTGTGATTAGTTCATTTATCCATATGAATTGAATAGGGCAAGTTAGCAAATTACTAATACAACACTATATTTTGAGGGGTGGACTAAATGGGTGCGATTGAGCGCAGTGGTTATCGTTTCGAGCCAGAGTTTAGTGTTATTGAGCAAAACGGGGCAATCCACGTATATCAAGATGGGCAATTTGTCGAAGAAATTACATTTCGATTTTCCGGTAACTATCCTGAAGTGGACATGATAGAAGAATTAGTAAACGCTTATTGTGAGGAAAGAGGATTGTAACGGTGGTTTAATCAGTTGACGTTATGTTAGACCATAAAGTGGCCAAATTTAAAAGAGGCTGGGACTTAACTAAAACAAAGGTAATAAAATGCGAACAATCACCACATTAGCCCCTGAAATATACGGAGACTCCTGTGGGAGGAAAGGGCACTGCCTGAGACCCCGGAAGAGCTTTAGCTCTGAGGAGGCTCACCAGCCGCCCACGAACCGCAAGTATATTTCCGGGGCGGATTTGATGCGCTAACTTTAATGTTCGGTTTATCCTATGTTAGAAATAGTTTTGTCTAAAGCCTCTTCCATTCATCAAACTAATGCATAATTCTTGTGGTTAATTACGGTCTTGATTGGTTCATCACGTACCTTGTTATGTCCAATTTCCACAATGACAGAGTTTTCTCGTACGATAAGAACAGTTCCTTTTTTCCCTTTATAATCTCCAGTTAAAATTTCAATTGTATCGCCTTCATTTGCTTTTGCCATTATTTAAAACTCCTTCTATTTCTTCTTTACATATAAATAGTATTCCACATGGCATGATAACAGATTCACTATAAATAAATAAGTAAAACGCCTTACAAAAATAAATCCAGAATAGTTTCAATCGTGTCATTTTCCAATAGGATATGAAGACCAATCCCGATAAATACTAGAGGAATAATGATTCTTTTGTATTTATTTACAAACGTATAAACTTTTGAACTAGAAGCTAATAGATGACATAATCCACTCCATATCAGTACCATAACAAAGAACGTTATCGAAGCAAGAATAATTTGATAAGAAGTCAATGTAGTAAAATATGGCACCATAATCGCAACTTCCTCTGCACCGCCAGCTAATGCAATAACAAAGACTCTAAGCGTAAGATTACTGAATATCGAGGTTTTATGAAGAATTCTCTCGCGCTCTTCCTCTTCATCATCCCCTTCAAATAAAGCCATTATTCCTATGGCTATTGGAAGTAAACCAAATAAGCCTGTCCATTTTCCAGTAATAAAAGATATTCCATATAGAGCTATTAAGGAGATAATTAAGATTCCAGTCATTCCTAATTGCTGTCCAATATATATTTGCCTTTCCTGTCGTTTACTTTTAGCATGAGCAAACAAAAAAATGAGTACGATCATTTCATCGATACCTGCAGCAATAAACATGATAGCCATTGTTAGAATTGTAGCCAAGAAAAATTCCCCCTATAAGACGAGCTTAATACTATTATAAGCTTGGGAATTTTGGAATAGACCAAGATCATAACAACTTTCTATCGCTAGGTTCATGAAGAATACATACTTTCACCAATTGAACACAAAATAGCTGTATAGATTACGTTAATTCCAGGAGGTATTATGGTATTATGAAGGCTGTTACGTATCAAGGTAAATATCAAGTTGCGGTGAAAGATGTTCAAGCGCCAACTATTCAAGACAAAGAAGATGTGATTATTAAAGTTACTTCTACTGCGATTTGTGGTTCTGACCTACATCTCTATCAGGGGAATTTTCCTCTTCCAATTGGCTATGTCATTGGACACGAACCGATGGGAATAGTAGAAGAAGTGGGATCGGATGTCACCAAAGTAAAAAAGGGTGATCGTGTCGTTATACCGTTTACAGTAGCTTGCGGGAAATGTCATTATTGCCATCATGAATTAGAGAGCCAATGTGATAACGCCAATCCACATTATGATTCTGGTGGATATCTTGGGTACTCGGAGAAATTTGGTAACTATCCCGGTGGTCAAGCGGAGTATTTGCGAGTACCATTTGGTAATTACACTCCTTTTATCATACCGCAGGATTGTGAATTAGAAGACGAATCTTTACTGTTCTTATCGGATGTATTACCAACTTCTTACTGGAGTGTTGTAAATAGCGGGGTTAAAGCAGGCGACACGGTGATTGTATTAGGTTCTGGACCAATCGGATTAATGACACAACAATTTGCATGGAAACAAGGGGCAGAACGTGTCATTGCAGTGGATTACATCCAGAACAGACTAGAACTCTCTAGAACAATAAATCAAACAGAAGTATTTGATTTTACGAAAGATGAAGATATGGGGGAAACCTTAAAGGAAATTACCAAAGGTGGCGCCGATGTTGTTATCGATTGTGTTGGAATGGATGGGAAAAAGTCTCCACTTGAATGGGTAGAACAAAAATTAAAGCTACAGGGTGGGACATTAGGACCCATTCAAATTGCTACGAAAGCTGTTCGTAAAGGCGGAACATTACAAATTACTGGCGTATACGGTGGACTTTATAATATGTTCCCATTAGGCCCTTTCTTTAGCCGCAATATAACAATTAAAATGGGACAAGCACCTGCGCGTCATTTCATGCCACATCTATACAACATGATTATCAATGAGGAGATAGATCCTACGAAAATTATTACCCATCGCTTAGGATTAGAGGATGCTCCACATGCGTATACGATCTTCAATAATAAAGAGGATAACTGTGTTAAAGTAGTTTTAAAACCTTAAAAGTAAAGTGTTGAGTTTAAATGTGATTATTAAAAGAGCCGAACAATGAATGCGTATATTGTCCGGCTCTTTCTTATGTTCCAATCACTTTTGATAACTTTATTTTACAATTTCATTTGTCAATTCAATAAATTCCGCTGCATCTTTTGCCATTAATTGAATGCCAGCAGCCCAGAAATCTTCCTTCGTAATATCGACGCCAAGATGCTTCTGAGCAAGATCCTCTACTTTCATAGAACCTGTATCACGAAGTAACGCAATATACTTATCCTCAAAACCATCCTTATCCTTCAAGTATTCAGCATAGATACCTAAGCTGAATAGGAATCCAAATGTGTACGGGAAGTTATAAAATGGTATTCCATCAATAAAGAAGTGAAGCTTACTACACCAGAAGTGTGGATGGTAGCTAGCTAAGCTATCCCCATAGGCTTCTTTTTGTGCTTCAACCATAAGTTCATTTAATCTCTTTTCTGAGACTATCCCTTTAGCACGTTCTTTATAGAATGCATCCTCAAATAGGAAACGAGCATGGATGTTCATAAACATCGCCGTAGCATTTTCTAATTTTGCATTTAGAAGACTTGTTTTTTCTTCTTTCGTCTTGGCATTTGCTACAGTTGCATTTCCGATAATCGTTTCGGCAAACGTACTAGCTGTTTCTGCCACGTTCATGGCGTAACGACGATTTAATGTTGGCAGATCCTTCATCACATGACTATGGAAAGCATGTCCTAGTTCATGAGCAAGTGTGCTTGTATCGGATGATGAACCAGTAAATGTCATGAAAATACGGGATTCCCCAAACTCTGGAAGTGAGGTGCAATAGCCACCTGGTCGTTTATTTGGTCTGTCTTCCGCTTCTACCCAACGATTTTCTAGCGCATGCTTCGCAAAGTCAGCTAATTTAGGCCCGAAGGATGAGAAGTTTTCAATAACAAAATCACATGCTTCATCATAAGTAAACTGAGTAGGTTTCACTTCGCCTAATGCTACAGGAGCATCCACATCCTGCCAGCCTAGTTTTTCCATACCTAATAATTTTGCTTTTTGATCAAGAAAATCTAGGAATGGTTTCTTATTATTGGAAACAGCGGACCACATGGCATTTAGTGTGTCCTCTGTCATTCGGTTATACTCTAAAGGTTCTTCTAAATGATCCTTATACTGATGTTTCTTTTGTAACGTAATACGGTATCCATCTAAATGGTTTAACGTATCTGCAAAGATTGGACCGTACTTTGTCCATGCCGCTTCCCAGTTTTCAAACAGTTGACTTCTTACTTCAGGATCTGGATCTGCGTACATTCTATTCATTGCTTGACCAACCGATAATTCGGTAGTATTGCCCTCTTTATCCGTAAATGGAATCGTCATAATAGATACTACTGTATCGTAAAGATTACTCCATGCAGCAAGACCATCCTTGTTAAGCTCGGCAATTAGCTTCTCTTCCTCTTCTGATAATAGGCGCTTACCTTCTGAACGAATCTCATTTAATGCAAAAGAAAGCTCTTTTAAATCACTATCTTCTAGCATAGTAGTCCATTCAGTATCTGGTATTTCAACTAGCTTTTTCGTAAATGTATTGGATAACTTTTGAACTTCACTATAAAGCTCCATAATCTGGCCCTTTACTACATTGGCATGCTCATCATTCATATATGCATCATGCCACATGTTTACGAATGTTCCAGCTTGACCTAACCCTTTTCCAATTACTTCTTGCTTGTTAAGAATCGTTTTAAACGTGTCAACGGACTGAGACGAATAATCCCAATCATTCAGTAACGCTTGATACGCTGTAATTTGATTTTGGACATCCTTTAATTTAGCCTGTAATTCCTCGGATTTCGTACCTCCAGGGAAAATTGTTTCTAAATCCCAAGTATCTATATATTTCATTTATTTTCACGCTCCCTTTCTATCATTGTAAACCTTCACGTAATATTTGAAAACTATAATAACTTTTAATAATAGAAACACTTTCCACTAATGATTGCGTATATGAGGCTATATGTACCATCATTCAACTGTTTGCTTTTTAGCTTATTTCAGTAGTAAAATGACGGAAACATTAAAATTCCTATAAAGAAAGTCGGTATATAATGAAAGTCGTACAAAACATCTCTCAGCTTATTGGGGAGACCCCTATTGTTAAATTAAATAAAGTTGTTCCTGAAGATTCCGCGGATATTTATGTCAAACTAGAAATGTTCAATCCTAGTAAAAGCGTTAAAGATCGTGCGGCATTTAATATGATTCGCGTTGCCGAAGAAAAAGGTCTACTAAAACCAGGTGGAACGATTATTGAGCCTACTAGTGGGAACACGGGAATCGGATTAGCCATGAATGCAGCTGCAAGAGGATATAAAGCCATCTTAGTTATGCCCGATAATAGCACATTAGAAAGAAGAAGAATCCTACAAGCATATGGTGCAGAAATTGTATTAACACCTAGTGAAGAAAAAATGCCAGGCTGTATTCGTAAAGCATTAGAATTACAAAAAGAAATTCCTGGTAGCTTCATACCACAGCAATTTGAAAACGAGGCAAATCCTAGTATTCATCGAACCACTACTGCATTAGAACTATTAGAGCAAATGGATCATTGCTTAGATGGATTTGTGTGTACTGCTGGTACGGGTGGAACGGTAACTGGAACTGGTGAAGTGTTAAAAGAGAACCTTCCCCACATACATATTGCCGTAGTAGAGCCTAAAGGATCCCCAGTGCTATCCGGTGGTCTGCCTGGAAAGCATAAGCTTGTTGGAACAAGTCCTGGATTTATTCCAACTATATTGAATACAGCCATCTATGATGAAATTATTCAAATTGAGGATAAAGAAGCAATTCGTATGCTTCGTCAATTAGCTCAATTAGAAGGAATCTTTATCGGTCCTTCAGGCGCTGCAGCTGTTTACGCGGCAATTCAAGTTGGGAAAAAGTTAGGAAAAGGAAAACGTGTAGTATGTATAGCACCAGATACAGGTGAACGTTATTTAAGCATGGGATTGTTTGAATAAGGAAAAAGGTTTGCATAAAAAGATAACCGAATGATCATACAAATTCCTCTCTGGAATTGTGTAATCATTCGGTTTAACACTACCTTCTCTTTGTTTTGCCTTTCACTCTTGATGCTTCCTCTATTTTATTACTTTGCTAATTCATAAATTGCTTGGGCATAAATCGCCGTTGCCAGTAATAAATCATCGACAATAGCATATTCATCTTTTTGATGCATGACATCTTCTCGTCCAGGGAATAAGGCTCCAAAAGCAACCCCATGGTCTAATGCGCGCGCATAGGTTCCTCCACCAATTGCTAATAAGTCGGCCTTCTCACCTGTCTGTTCTTCATACACCTTTTGCAATGTTTTAATTAAAGGGTCATCCTTTTTCACATAAGTTGGCTTCGAATCCGAGAAGTTTTCTAATTGTAAGCCTTTTGAATGTAAGGTTGCTTCAATTTTCTTTCTTCCTTCTTCAATATCAAATGTGACAGGATAACGCATATTTAACCCAATGCGGCCCCCAGCTTCCCTACTATAGCTCATCACACCTACATTAATTGTTAAATCACCAGAGTCTTCGTCTTCATACTCAATTCCGAAAACTTCTCCACGTGATTTATTGTGGAACGCTGATACAGTTGACATGTACTTTTGTCCCTCTTCATCTAATTCAAGCTTTTGTAAGTATTGTGCTAATAATATTCCGGCATTTTTGCCATGACGTGGTTCAGCACCATGTGCACTTTTGCCAATTAAACGAAAGAACAACTCACCATTTTCGGTAGTAGCTTCTCCTTCGAGCTTTATCTCTTTCAAATACTCAAGATAATCTTCTATTAGTTTAGTAGGTGCCTCCTGTACTTTAATCGTTGCTTGCGCAAAATCTGGTACCATATTGTATCTGCGACCGGATTGGAAGGATACTAGTTGATAGCTTGCAGATGGTTCTTGCTTAGGAATGGGTTGGACAATATCATAATCCGCGATTCCTTTTTCTGCAAAAATAATAGGGAAATCCGCATCTGGTACAAATCCTGTTGTAGGCATTTCCTCTTGTGTAAAATAATGATCGACACAACGCCAGTTACTTTCCTCATCTGTCCCGATAATTAGGCGAACTCGCTTACGTAAAGGTAGCCCTAGTTCTTTTATTATTTTCATTCCATAATATGCTGCCATAGTCGGACCCTTATCATCACTAGATCCGCGAGCATAGATTTTACCATCCTTTACAATGCCACTATAAGGATCAACACTCCAGCCATCCCCTTCTGGAACGACATCGACATGCCCTAATACCCCAATTAATTCTTTCCCTTGCCCCATTTCAACATGACCTGCAAGGTTATCAACATTTTTACTCGAAAATCCGTTTTCCTCACCTAAATCTAACACATATTGTAGGGCATCTTTAATGCCTTGTCCTAATGGAGCATCCTCAGAAGTATTTTCTTCATCTAGGACACTTTTAATTTGAAGTAGTCCTTGTAGATCTTTAATAAATTCGTCTTTTCTCTTTAAAACTTCCTCCATCCAATTGATGGTAGCCATATGTATTTCACTCCTTCCACTTATTTCAAACAAACGTTTGATTCACTCAGTATTCTAACAACATCTTTATTTTACTCCTTTACCAGAATTTAGCATAATAGTTCACATTACTTATCATTCCATTCCCATGTACTAACATTCGTTAAAACAATTGGCATAATCAACAAACTATATTAAATTTATAATATGGTCTGTTGCCATACAACTACATATAGGTATACCAGTAGAATTGGTGTCTTAATAGACTTAATAGGGAATCTGGTGAAAATCCAGAACTGTCCCCGCAACTGTAAATGCTGACGAAATAAGAATACCACTGTCTAAGACGGGAAGGCTTAAAGTAGGGTGAAGCATAAGTCAGGAGACCTGCCAGTTCTATGATGTATGATCTTCTTCGGGAATTGAGAAGGTTGGATATGAGGGTATAATGAACAGCTATAGACCAGTCGTGTGGTCTATCCTTTACACCTGCATCAAATTCCATCTTCTTTAATAAGGATGGATTTTTTTAATTCCATCACTTTTTGAAGAGACCTATAATACAAAAAAAGAAGAAAGAGGGAGTGTAATGGAAAAGCTATCTACAAATGTTTCACGTACTATTCTAACCAAATTGGTGTTACCACCTGACACTAATCACTTAGGTACCATTTTTGGCGGAAAGGTTTTATCTTATATTGATGAAATTGCTGCGATTGCTGCTATGAAACACAGTGGGAAGGTAGTCGTTACAGCATCCATTGATAGGGTGAATTTTCTATCATCAGCAAGAGTTGGCGATATTTTAACTTTAGAGGGGTTTGTCATTTCTACGGGGAGAACTTCCATGGAGGTTTATGTGAAGGTTGAATGTGAACAGTTTAAAACAAGGGAAAAAAGTCTAACCACTACCTCCTTTATTACGATGGTAGCGATTGATGAACATGGTAAGCCAGTACCTGTTCCAGGGGTGATTCCAGAAACAGAGCATGAGCTTGAGTTATTTCAAGAGGCACAGAAGAAAAGGGCAAAGTTAGCCAAACAATAAGGGGAGATATATTCTCCCCCATATGCTAAAATGAAGCCCCATTACTAGATTCGTTTCATTAACAAATAAATAAAATAGGGTGCGCCGATTATTGCTGTCATGACTCCAGCTGGGATCGCTTCATCTGGTAACAAATTTTGTCCAATCACATCTGCCAGCAATAATAGAAATCCACCTAAAAGTGTTGCAATTGGGATGAACAATTGATTTCTTGGTCCTACTAATGCTTTAGCCATATGTGGGGCCATCAGCCCGATGAAAGCAATTCCTCCCGTTACCGCTACGGCTGCTGCAGCCAAAGCCGTTGCTGTTATCAATAAAGAAAATCGTTCTTTCTCAATCGATATGCCAAGCCCTGTAGCAACAGGCATATCCATGGAAAGAATGTTTAACCGATTTGCCTTATAGATAGCATAAGGAATAAGTAGGATTAACCAAGGAAGTAATGCTATAATAAAAGGCCAATCTGTCCCCCATATATTGCCTGCAATCCACTTTGAAATAAAATCTACCTTTTCCCGCTCTTCGGAAGAAATAACCACAATCATAACACCTGAAAGTGCCATCGCGAATCCAACCCCAATTAATACTAATCGGATTGGATGGAATCCACTATTTCTCTTATAAGATAAAAGGTAAATGATTACCGCTGTAACAAATGCACCAATAAAAGCAAGAACTGGTAATAAATATACAAAGTTTCCTGCATCTATTGGAAAATATAAAAAGAAAATAGCAATTACTACACCTGCACCTGCATTTATTCCAATTATGCCTGGGTCTGCTAGGTCATTTCTAGTAATACCTTGTAAAATAGAGCCTGACACCGCTAATGCCGCACCTGCCAGAATAGTAATTAAAATCCTTGGCAACCTTACCTCGAATAGAACAAAGTGTTCCTTAAAACTTCCTTCACCAAATAATGTTGGAAGAATTCTATCAAAGGAGACAGAGGAATATCCTATTCCCATGGATATTATCGCAGTAATGATAATCAGAACAAGCAATGAGAAGAATATGATTCGCTGTTTTACTACTAGTTCTGGACGGATCATGAGAATACCTTGCCCCCTCTATGTATCACGATTAGGAAAAATGGTAACCCCAATATAGCGACAATCGCAGCAACCGGTGTTTCATAAGGGGCATTTATCGTTCTCCCAGCTAAATCAGCTAGCATCATAAAAGTAGCCCCTACTATAGCAGAAAAAGGAATAATAACACGATAATCTGTCCCTACTATTGCACGCACCATATGGGGAATCATTAATCCAATAAAGACCATATTACCAACAAGTGCTACCGCTGCACCTGTTAAAAGGATGATTACAACGAATAAGACAGCCTTAATTTGCCTCGTTTTCTGACCCAGCCCTACCGCAACATTTTCATGTAAACTTAGGATAGTTAGCTGACGTGAGAATAGGATAGCAACAATAATTCCTATAACAATAACAGGTATAATAACCAATAGTTGCTTCCAAGTTGTCCCTATCAACCCACCAGAAGTCCACATCGATACATCTTTAGCTATTTTAAAATAAATACCAATAGCATCCGAAATCGCAGTTAATAACGCTGTCACCGCAGCACCTGCTAGTACAATTCGAAACGGTGAGAATCCACCTTTTTTCATGAGTCCAATGCCAAAGACGAGTAGAGCACCAATAGCAGCTCCTATGAAACAAGCAAGCATAATCGAGAAATAATTAGCAGAAGGAATAGACGCTATGGTGATGGCTAATGCCAAATTCGCTCCAGCTGTTAGTCCCAGCAATCCAGGATCTGCTAAAGGATTCCTTGTTAATCCCTGCATAATCGCACCAGCTACCGATAAAGAAGCGCCAACAAACATCGCCGCTACTACCCTTGGGATTCTAAGCTCTCGAATAATGGTTATCTGATCTGTTTGATCGCTTGAAGTTAAGGCTAGCCACACACTTTGAAAATCAATGTCTGCGGCACCAAATAATAAAGATGCCGCAAACCCAATGACAGCTATTGTGATCGTGATGAAAAATTTATATATCATGAATTGTTTACTCATCTTAACCCCGAACTTTCTTCCTTAAGACTTATTAGAAAAACGCGCATGTGCTCGTCCTTTAACGAATGTGTTCGTTTTTCTTATGCTGACGGGAATAACGGTTATACTTTCCGATTTCCGAAAAAGAGACTCCATAGCGAATCCCTTCTCTATTCTTGTTTAATTTTCCTGAAATGCCTTGATAAATGTTTCTAATTGAAGCTCTAATGTAAGTGGATCATTAAAGTAAAATTCGTTCGCATTTACTTCAATTACATTTCCATTTTTCACTGCTGGAATAGATTGATAGGTTTCTGTCTCTAAATACGCATTCTCTTGGTCAGAGAAACTACTAACTACCACATAGTCACCGATAAACTCTGGTAGCACTTCTGGAGAAATTGCATGGTAACCCGCTTTTAATGCAGTTTCTCTTACCTTATCTGGCATTTTTAACTTCATCTCTTGATAAAGAATTTCCGTTCCACGTCCCCAATTATCGCCATATACATATATTTGTTTATCATATCCTTCAATTACCGAAACGGTTAATTCCTCACCCAAACGAGAACGTATATCCTCTCCAGCTGCTACCGCACGATTTTGGAAGTCTTGAACCCATTCTGTCGCTTCTTTTTCCTTGTTTAATAATTTACCAATTTCAATATGTTGTGTAAGATAATCTACCTTACCATACGTGAAGAGTACAGTAGGGGCAATCTCACTTAATTTATCCACATTTTTCGTATTGGAAAGACCGATAATTAAGTCTGGCTCTAATTCAATTATTTTTTCTAAATCTTCATCTGATACTTGTTCTACATCCTTTAACCCCTCTTCAAAACGAGGATTTAGCTTACTCCAAGCATCGACACCTACTAAATTAACATCCAAAGCCATCACATTTCCTGCAAAGGACGAAAGAACAATGACACGCTGTGGGTCTTTAGGCACCTCAATCGGACCATTTTCAGATTCATAGATGATTGTATCTTCCTGCTTCGAGTCACTCTTATCTGACTGCTGACTTTCATTAGCCGTTTCCTTGTCACATGCACTAAGAACTAGTAGTACGATAAGGACAATGAATAGGATTATCTTTTTCATAACATTACGCTCCCTTAATTAAATTATAGGTAATACAAATCGGTTTATTGGTTCTCGGGTCTTTTTCAACCACCGCATCTATCTGAAAAACTTCCTTCAGTACTTCATGATTAATCACTTCTTCACTAGAACCAGAACGAACAATTTTGCCGTCTTTTAACGCAATAATATAATCAGCAAATCGTGCAGCTTGATTTAAATCATGCAGCACCATTACAATTGTCCTTCCCTCCTCCTTATTCAATTGTTGTAAAAGTTCCAACACCTCTAATTGATGTGCCATGTCTAGATAGGTAGTCGGTTCGTCTAAGAAGATAATCTCTGTTTCCTGCGCGAGCGCCATAGCAATCCAAACCCGTTGCCGTTGTCCTCCTGATAACGAATCCACGGATTCATACTTAAATTCGGCTGTCCCTGTTTTCTCCAAGGCCCGGTCAATAGCATCCAAATCGGATTGATTTAATCTACCAAATCCCTTTTGATAAGGAAACCGTCCATAAGATACTAGCTCTCCAACCGTTAAACCTACCGGAATTTCATTAGTTTGTGGAAGAATGGCCATTTTTCTTGCTAGTAATCTCGTATTCTCTATTAAAATGCTTTTGCCATCTAACATAATTGCTCCGGATTGATGAGAAATGATACGTGTTAGCGCTTTTAATAATGTCGACTTCCCACAACCATTTGATCCGATAATAGTTGTTATCTTCTTATCGGGAATTGCAAGTGATAGGTCATCTATAATGATTCGTTCCCCATACCCTAGACGCACACGGTCCGTATGTAATCTATGCATAATTACCTCCCATAATAGAAAAACTTCCACTTTAACCAATAGTAGCTTTTCTTTGCAGGCTGGAAAGATTATTGTATTCCTTCTGCAGAAAAATCGAAAAAAGTGTTGATAATGATTCTCATTTTCGTTTACAATCAATAATATAATGAAAATGATTCTCATTGTCAATTGAAGATTTAAAAAAGTTTGTTATGGTGATAAACCAATGATGATAATCGAGGAGCGGTAGATCATGTCTAATGACATATTTGATGTAACAATAGTTGGCGGGGGCCCTGCAGGACTCTTTGCTGCATTTTATAGTGGAATACGAAATATGAAAACAAAGATTATCGATTTCCAACCACATTTAGGTGGAAAAGTACATATTTATCCAGAAAAAATGATATGGGATGTCGGGGGGCTAACACCTGTTACAGGTGCGAAATTGATCGATCAAATCGTGGAGCAGGGTTTAACCTTCAATCCAACAGTCGTATTAAATGCGAAAGTAGAATCTATTCAAAAACTTGACGACGGACAGTTCCTACTAACGGAGTCATCTGGGAAAGAGCATTTGTCTCAAACCGTTATCATTGCAACTGGAAGTGGTATTTTACGCCCACAAAAGATTAATATAAAAGGTGCCGAGCGCTTTGAGATTTCAAACCTTCACTATACGATAAAATCGTTAAGGAAGTTTAAGGACAAGACGGTTCTCATATCAGGTGGTGGTAATACAGCTATTGATTGGGCAAATGAATTAGAGCCAATCGCCAGAAAAGTATATCTTACCTATCGAAAAGATGAAGAGCATTTAAAGGGACATGAAGCACAAATTATACAATTATTAAATAGTTCCGCAGAATGTCTTTTCCATACATCGATAACTAATTTCTTAGCAAACAAGAACCAGGATAAAATTGAATATGTAGAACTACATAACGATAAAACGAGTGAAGCTATTCAACTGGAGGTAGACCATGTCTTGATTAACCATGGATTTGATCAAGATATATCCCTTATAAAAAATAGTCCACTGGATATTAATTTAATTGATGACTTTTACATCGAGGGCACTTCGATGAGCGAAACATCGATCCCTGGCCTTTTTGCGGCTGGGGATATTTTAAAGCACGATGGCAAATTACATTTAATAGCTGGGGCATTCCAAGATGCTGCCAACGCCGTTAACAGGGCAAAGCTGTTTATTGAACCGAAAGCTAATGAAATGGCTATGGTCTCCTCACATAATGAGGTTTTTGAAGAAAGAAATAAAGATATAATAAAGAAGTTAGTCAAATAACTGCTATGCTTACTAAAATTTGTACCTATTCCTAGGTTGATACCCAAGCAATCTCCATTCCCTTACATACATTACCATATGGGCCAATTAATCACTTAAAAGATCTTTTTAAGGAGGAACATATAGATGTATGAAGGATTATATTCCATGCAAACACAAAACGACGAAAGAGCATTTAGACCTCGGCCTTTCGGAAGGCCATTTGGATTCGGTAGACCGTTCGGTTTTGGTCGACCATTCGGGTATGGATATGGATATGGGTTTGGAGCACCATTTATTGGAGGCGTATTAGGTGGGCTATTAGGAAGCGCCCTAATCCCTCCGTATGGATATGGTTATCCGTTTTATGGATATGGGGCACCATATTATCCTTACTATTAAACAGTTAAAAAGATTAGTAGCCAATACACTTAGTAAAACAGCAACTCACCAGCAGTTTGAAAACTACCACATTCGCTCGTCTTTATGCAATGTGGTAGTTTTCTTCTGCACGGTTAATTAAGAAATCGGGCATCCGACTTCTCGGTTACCTTTTTTGGCTTTCCTTCCTCATTTCGGTAATTGAGGGGCGCTCCCTGTTACCTTTTTCGCTATCCTTCCTCTTTTTGGTAACTGAAGGACTCTCTCTCTGTTACTTTCTTCAGCTTTCCTTCCTCTTTTTGGTAACTGAAGGGCTCCCTCTGTTACCTTTTTCGGTTTGACTTTCCTCTTTTTGGTAACTGATACGCGCTCTCTGTTACCTTTTTCGGCTATCCTTCCTCTTTTTGGTAACTGATACGCGCTCTCTGTTACCTTTTTTCGCTCTCCTTCCTCATTTTGGTAACTGAGACTCTCTCTGTTACCTCTACCACTCATTCCTACTCATTTTGAGCATAGAGGAGCACTTTCTCCCATCTTTTTCATCGTGTTCGTTTATAACAACTTTACTTTCTCAGCAGCCAAAAAAGCCCCCTATTGGCAAAACAGAATTTTCACCTAAATGATCCGAAAACTCGCTTAAATATCCCCATTCATTCGGTCATTCATTTCGTCTAGCATCTCTTCCTTCATCGCTTTGATAGATTGTTTTCTATGTTCATTTTTCTGTTTGATGCGCTCTTGTTCTTCTGGACTTACATGCTCCATACTCATTTCTGCCTCGTGTAATTTTGCTTCTGTTCTTTCCATCATATCGTGTAATCTTTCCACATTATTCTTTCGATTATCAGGTTTAGGGGTTTTTTGATCACTCATTACGGACCTCCATATTTAACTGCTTTTAATGGTAGTTTGGTTCTGCTTCTTTTTTATATACGAAAAAGAAACTTCCTTCTTCCCTAAACCACTTTTTCATCATCTAACTTCTCCTGATAGCTATCCTTATTAAGACTATAGAACGTACGGAAGTAATCTCAAAAGCGTCCACTGTTTGAGCTACATAATGTTGCACATCCTCTTCTTTCAACACATCGGCTTTTACAAAATCACTTCAGCTCCTAGCTCTTTTACACTTTCTGCTGTTTCTTCCATCCTTCTCGTTATAATCTACCAAGCTTAAACGATAATCTTCAGTAGCTAACTGTAATGCTGTAGCTCACCAAGTCCAGTGACTGCACTGCTAAATAAAACAACGTTACTATCCTCTTCCCTCCTAATCTTACGCTACTTATAGTTCACCTTATTTATCGCTAGCAGTAAAAACGCTTACACTGTTATGTTAGATTTAAATAATAAATTAGGAGGAATTTTATACCCAATATTAAAAGACATTTAATGAATAAATTTGTTTAAAATATTATATAGTAGAATTTTAAATTGATACTTTAAAGGGGCTACTATAAAAAATTTATTAAGGAGGGAGATTTATTGATAAAGCTTCCAATTGAAGAACCGGTTATTATATTTGCTATCGCAATGGTTATCTTTTTAATTACTCCAATATTGATGAAAAAACTGAGAATCCCTGGCATTATTGGCCCAATTCTTGCCGGAGTCATTATTGGCCCGAATGGTTTTCATCTTCTTGAACGAGATCAGACCATTGTATTATTAGGTACAATCGGATTACTATTTATCATTTTTATTGCAGGTTTAGAGCTAGATATTGATGGCTTTAAAAAGTATCGGGGAAGAAGTATTTTATTTGGATCCATCTCCTTTACTATTCCACTTGTCTTAGGAACTTGTGTCGGTCTTATATTTGATTATAGCTTAACAGCTTCCATCCTTCTTGGTTCCATTCTCGGCTCGCACACACTTCTTGCTTATCCTATTGCCAGTAGACTTGGAATTGCGAAAAACAAGGCAGTGACCACTGCTGTTGGAGGTACACTTCTAACAGATACCTTCGCTTTATTAATATTAGCAGTAGTTACCGGTGCTGCTGCCGGCCAATTATCACTTCATTTTTGGATAAAAATGACAATCTCATTAATCGTATTTGTACTCATTATTCTTTGGGGAACTCCAATATTATCTAGATGGTTTTTCCGAAACTCTGAAAACGAAGGTGTAATGAATTTTACATATGTTATGGTTATTCTCTTTGTTTCCGGATTTTTAGCGGTTATTGCTGGCATGCAACCAATCATTGGGGCATTCTTAGCAGGTTTAGCATTAAATCGTTTTGTACTTGAACATGGAACATTAATGAATCGAATACGCTTTTTAGGTAATGCACTATTTATCCCATTCTTCTTATTATCTGTTGGGATGTTGATGGATTTAAGTGTATTATTCAACAACCCAAGAGCATGGATTATCACAGGAGCAATTGTTCTTTCTGTCATTATAGGAAAAGCACTAGCACCGCTCATTATTAGCAAGATTTATAACTACTCTAAAAAAGAACGTAATGTCATGATTGGGTTAACTATTCCACAGGCGGCAGCTACACTTGCTTCCACATTAGTTGGTTTTGAGGTTGGACTATTGGACCAAGCAACAGTGAATGCTGTTATTATCATGATTTTAATAACTTGTATTGTAGGACCATATTTCGTGGAAAAATACGGTAGAAAATTAGCCTTAAAAGAAGAACAAAAGCCGAGTGAAAGAAAACAAAGTCCTGAACGTGTTCTTATCCCTTTGGCCAATCCAGAGACAATGGAATCGTTACTTGATCTTGCAAATATGATTAAGCATTCACATACAGATGAACAGCCTTTGTATCCTCTAACTGTCGTTCAAAAGGATATTACTACCGCACATGATGAGGTTGCTCAAGCTGAAAAAATGTTAGGGCACGCCGTTATGTATGCTGCTGGTGCCGAGATACCAGTTCGACCGATAACTAGGGTAGATCAGAACGTGTCAAACGGCATCATTAGAGCCATTGCAGAAGAAAGAATTAATACGGTTGTAATTGGATGGGATGCCGAGAGAAACTCAAATAAATTATTTGGAAGTGTTATTGATCGCTTTGTTGACCAAACAACACAAACGGTATTAGTTACCAAGTTAGGCCACCCATTACAAACAACGAGACGAATTATTTTAATTATTCCGTATGGGGCAGATCATAAACCAGGATTTATGGATGCATTGGAACGAATTAAACGATTAACTGCGAGCCTAAGTGCTTCCTTATTAGTTTTAGTTATAAACGATTCAACTGACACATATGAAGCATATCTGAAGCAAATTAAACCAGAGCCTCCTACCGAGATACGAACAATAGATAGCTGGAAAGCGTTGCAGGAAGGTCTGGAAACAAGGTTAGTAGAGGACGATATTATTGTTATTTTAAGTGCAAGAAGAGGCACAGTTGCTTGGCATCCAGAGCTTGAAGAGTTACCGAAGAAATTAGCAATTGTCAAACCAGAAAGCTTCATCATTTATTATCCGCGAGAAGAAGAGGAAGTAGATATAAGAGGCTCAAAAGGTATTGAAGTACCAAAAGAAGTGCTAAGGAAAAAAGACTATGAAGAGTATGACTGATTAACAGATTATGTTAAAAAATTGTACACCTCTAAACTAGACAGCTAATTATTAATCCTTTTACCAACAAGCTAATAGACCATTGGAGCTCCAATGGTCTATCTTTTTATTTTCATACTAATCTTCCTAACCTGAACAAAGCAGGAATTAACAGTTCCTTCCAATCAAATTATGATATAATCCAATTGAGTTACAGTCTAATCCATTAACATTGAAGGTGAGAACATGACAGCAGAAGTACTTGTTGTAGAGGATGAATACGAAATTGCAAATTTAATCGAAGTCTATCTTACGAATGAAGGCTTTAACGTTCATAAATATGCTAATGGGAAAGATGCATTAGCAAGTATTGAATCTACTACTTTTGATTTAGCACTATTAGATATTATGTTGCCTGAAGTAGACGGTTTCACGCTATGCCAGCGGATTAGAGACCATTATCATTATCCGATTATTATGCTAACCGCTAAAATAGAAGATATCGATAAAATCACTGGACTTACACTTGGTGCAGATGATTATATAACGAAACCATTTAATCCACTTGAAATGGTAGCACGAGTTAAAGCACAATTAAGAAGATACAAACGATATAATCATACCGAATCAACTGAAAACATGACGGTTTCTAGTGAGAAGGTATATGATTTTTCTGGATTGTACATTAACAAAGATAAGCATAAATGTTTCCTCTATGGAAAACAGCTAGCCCTCACCCCTTTAGAGTTCTCCATCTTATGGTACCTTTGTGAAAATAAAGGCAAAGTGGTTTCATCTGAAGAGCTATTCGAAGCAGTTTGGGGAGAAAAATACATCGATAACAATAACACCGTAATGGCCCATATTGGTCGTCTACGGGAAAAGATGAATGAAAAGGCTAGAAATCCTAAGTTTGTTAAAACCGTTTGGGGAGTTGGTTATACGATTGAATAAGCGAGATTATTTAGCAAAAGACTTAACAAGAGCTATATTTCTTAGATTCGTATATATGGTCGTTATTTTTACAGCACTGTTAATATTTACATATTTCATAGCGGGATTCTTATTTTCAAGATTCATCTGGTATCCGGGTGAATACATATATGAATTAATACTTAGTCCAATTAATAATAATCCAATCTTATTCCTTACGGCTTGCTGGATTATAGGATTTATCGTCATTCTTTTTATTAATTGGAAAAGAATTCTATTTTATTTTCTGGACGTACTAATACAGGGGGAGCTGGTTTAGGTTTAGCCATTGCAAAAGAAATTGTTGAATTACACCAAGGAACTATATCTGTTTCAAGTTCCAATGAAAGAATTGAATTCAACATCTATATTCCAAACCTTTCGTAGGAATTTTGTAAGAAATTAAAGAGAAATTTAGTAGTTTTTCTTGATGAAATACGAAAGAATAACACTTTTTAGCTTGGTACGATATACGTATCAAGTTAGAAAGTGTTTTTTTTGTAACGAAAACATAGAAAAGGAGCATATCAAATGGGAAAAATAAATGTTGCTGTTATATTTGGTGGATATTCCAGTGAATATGAGGTTTCACTACAATCCGCCCATGCCATTATTACTAATCTAAATAAGGAAAAATATGAACCGATATTAATCGGGATTACGAAGACTGGAAAATGGCTTCGTTATCAAGGAGATGTTGACCACATTCGCAACAATACTTGGTATGAAGACGATTCAAATTGTTATTCGGTAGTGATTTCCCCCGACAGATACGAGAATAAATTAATTGAATTCAAAAAGGATGGAACCGTTCAAACAACCGTAATCGATGTAATCTTTCCTATTCTTCATGGGAGATATGGCGAGGATGGAACACTTCAGGGAATGGCAGAACTATCTGGCATCCCGATTGTTGGATGCGATACCTTATCTTCTGCATTATGTATGGACAAGGACAAAGCCCATCAATTAGTTGCCATGACTGGAATTAAAGCACCTTCATCTGTTGTATTTACTAGGAACTGTTCACTAACGGAAATCTTCGAGAGAACAAATCAATTAAGCTATCCTTTATATGTAAAACCGGTCAAAGCAGGTTCTTCACATGGTATCACTAAAGTTTATCAGAAAAAGGAGCTATCAAACGCTATAAAAGAAGCCTTTCTATATGATGAGGAAGTAATCATTGAAGAAAATATTGAGGGCTTTGAAGTTGGCTGTGCTATTTTAGGTAATCGAGACTTAACCATTGGCCTAGTAGATGAAGTAGAAGTGCCAGGGGGATTTTTTGACTATAAGGAAAAATACTCCCTTGAACTATCCCAGATTCATGTCCCGGCTCGCATTGATCAAGAGGTTAAGAAAAAAGTAAAAGAAGCAGCAATCACTATTTACCGAACTTTGGGCTGTAGCGGACTAGCACGGGTAGATATGTTCCTAACGCCAGATAATGAGATTGTCTTCAATGAAGTTAATACGTTTCCTGGCTTTACGACACATAGTAGATACCCGAACATGATGAAAGGAATTGGATTAGAGTTTGCCGATCTTCTAGACAAGCTCATTCAAGTAGGTTTAGAAAAATGACTGAAATGACATTACAACAAGCAGACATACATAAAGGCTATCAAATACTTGTTAACAGAGAACATCCTATCCAAAATAATGCATATTTTACCAGGAAATTTCTACCTATTGGAATAGAGTCTAGTCGAATCCAGTTAGAGAAGAACACTGCAAATCTACTAAACCAGTTACTCGATTCCATTTCTGCCAAAGAAAAAATCGTCTTAGTTAGTGGCTATCGTAACCAAAAAGAACAAGAGGAAATCTTTCAATCTTCTATATTAGAAAACGGTATACGATTTACCGAAAAATATGTAGCCTTACCAAATTGTAGTGAACACCAAACAGGATTAGCTATTGATTTGGGCGAACGTGCTGAGAATATTGATTTCATCAGACCCCACTTCTCCTATTCTGGAATTGCTGGGAAGTTCCGTAAAAAAGCAGCAGAATTTGGCTTTATTGAACGATATGGGTTGGACAAAGAAGCGGTTACTGGAATCTCTCATGAGCCATGGCATTTTCGTTATGTTGGATATCCGCATGCACAAATCATGCAGGAACAGCAACTTTGTTTAGAAGAATATATCGCATTTATCAAAGATTATACCTTTGGAGTGAAACACTATCATTATCTCAAAGGTAATCAAAAAATAGAAATTAGCTTTCTTAAGGCAGAGTCACATCCAATAACAATTGACATACCAGACCACTGCTATTATCAAGTATCAGGAAATAATGTAGATGGCTTTATCATAACGACCTGGGGGTGACTTTATGCAATTCAATAAAACAGGATCCCTAGACATATTCCGTGTCATCGCAGCATTTCTAGTAATTGCTATTCACACCTCCCCATTGTATAGCATAAATGAAACGGCTGATTTCATTCTCACTCGTATTGTGGGGCGTGTAGCAGTTCCATTTTTTATGATGGTAACGGGTTATTTTCTATACCAAGCAATCCAGAATAAAGACCGTTCCTATATTAGAAGCTCTGTCATTAAGATAAGTACTATCTATGGGCTTTCAATCCTGCTTTTCTTACCTGTAAATTACTATTCTGGTTATTTTCAGGATACGTTCTCCTGGAATAAGCTTGTTAAAGATATTTTATTTGATGGCACGTTTTATCACCTCTGGTACTTACCTGCGATGATTGTCGGCATTCTAATTGTAACATTTGGTATACAACGATTTGGACTTAGGGCTTCTTGGATTGGGGTAATTTTATTATATGGAATTGGACTTCTTGGTGACAGCTATTATGGCCTTGTTGAAACCACCAATTCCCTAGCTTCCTTCTATGAGTCCATCTTTACTATAGTTGATTACACGAGAAATGGGTTATTTTTCGCTCCTATCTTCCTTATTTTAGGAATAACAATCGCAAAAGATAATCCAAGTTATTCCACGCGGCATATCCTGATCGGACTATTTTCATCGGGTAGTTTATTTATAATGGAGGGACTTTTACTACATAGTCATTCCTGGCAAAGGCATGATAGTATGTACATCTTACTCGTACCTTGCATGTATTATTTATTTCTTTTATTGAAAAAGCTACCAGGAAAAAGTAGTAAAACACTACGTAACCTATCGCTCTTCCTCTACTTGATTCACCCTTGGATTATTATTCTAGTACGTGGATTTGCTAAAGTTATGAATCAGGAACAACTATTAATCTACCACAGTCTTATTCATTATTTGGTAGTTTGCGGGGTCTCACTTTTAGTATCGATAATTCTAGTTCTGTTATTTTCAAATACCAAAAAAGAGAATCATGTATCCCCCGACAGTAGAGCATGGATTGAAATTGACCTTGGAACACTTAGACACAATGTGAAGGAGCTTAACCAGACCCTTCCAAGCCAATGTGATTTAATGGCTGTGGTTAAAGCAAATGCGTATGGACATGGGGACGTCATCATTGCACGTGAATTAATGAGGACTGGAATAAAGGCGTTTGCAGTTGCTACTATATCAGAGGGGATACGACTACGACAGAATGGGATAAAAGGAGACATTCTAATTCTTGGATATACCAATCCAAAAGATTTCTCGTATTTAGTAAAATACAAGCTAATACAAACCGTAGTAGATTACCCCTATGCAAAACTGTTAAATGACTATCCGAAACTGATTACTGTTCATATAAAAATTGATACCGGTATGCACAGGCTTGGTATTCCCGTCGAAAACCGTATCGAAATCGAAAAAGTATTCCATTGTGCCAATTTAAAAGTGGCAGGAGTTTTTACCCATTTATCTGCTTCTGATCGTTTACTAGACGAAGACATTCAGTAAAGCAAACAGCAGATACAGCGATTCTACCAGTTAATCGATTCTCTAAAGGAGAACGGATATCACCCTGGAAAGCTACATATCCAATCAAGTTATGGAATATTTAATTACCCCGATTTAACTTGTGACTATGCACGTGCTGGAATCGCCTTATACGGGGTATTAAGCACCCCAGGGAAAACCGTTACTACAATTCATTTAAAACCAGTATTATCTTTAAAGACCCGAATAGCAGTTATTAGAGAAATTGATTCAGGGTAGGCGATTGGATATGGGAGACAATATCAAACAAAGTCGAAAATGAAGATAGCCACTGTCACCATAGGCTATGCAGACGGAATTCCAAGACAGCTGTCTGATAATGATGCATACGTATTACTCCATTCGAAAAAGGCACCAATCATCGGGAGAATATGTATGGATCAATTAATCATTGACGTTTCCCATATAAACGAAGTCAAACAGAATGATATTGTTACGATTATCGGTACGGATGGAGATAAACAAATTCGTTGTGAAGAAATAGCTGATAAGTGCGGTACGATTACGAATGAAATACTAAGTAGATTAGGAGAACGGCTAGAATATCAATATAAAGATAAATTATAACCAGGAAGAAAAGAATCGTTTCATAGCGATTCTTTTCTTCTTATCCTATACGAAAGGACAAAAAGATCCAAAATTTTTCCAAATAAAGCAAATTATCAACATTATTTGCCTTTTATTCAAAATATTTAAAATCCAACATTTTTTTGCGGTATACTTTAATCGTAGAATAAAAAAATTAGTTTGGAGGGATTTTCTTGGATCTATTCGATAAAGTGAAGACATATTCGAGGGCCAAAGATATTTTACGTAATTCCGTATTTCCCTTCCATCCAACAATTGAAGAGAACAATGGACCGCTTGTGAAAATGGATGGTAAAACTGTCGTAATGGCAGGCTCTAGTGACTATCATGGTTTTTCGCAAAATAATAGAGTAAAAGAAGCAGCAATTCAAGCTCTAAGTAAATATGGCATAGGTAATAATGGCAGCCGGTTACATAACGGAACTTTGGATTTACATCTAGAGCTTGAGGAAAAATTGGCGAAGTTCCTTGGCAAAGAAGCTGTCATCACCTTTAACACCGGTTATCAAACTAACCAAGGCGCTATTGTTCCTTTAATAGGAAAAAATGATGTCATTTTTAGTGATCGAGACAACCATAACAGTATAGTACAAGCAGCATTAATTTCACGTGGGACATTTCTGAATAAAGACCAGATTATTCGTTATAGACATAATGATATGAGTCACCTAGATCAATGCCTAAAAAAAGCACCCGATGATCACGGAAAACTAATCGTTTCAGATGGCGTATTTTCCATGTCAGGTACGGTAGTTGATCTTCCAAATATGGTGGAATCCGCTAGAAAAACAAATGCAAAAATAATGCTTGATGATGCACATGGAATTGGTGTAATCGGAAATAACGGAGCTGGAACAGCTAGTTATTATGGTTTAGATAATGAAGTAGATATTATTGTTGGTACACTTTCAAAAGGATTTGGTTCCTTTGGAGGATTTATTGCTGGAAGTAAAGAGCTTATACATTATTTAACGTATACAAGTTCTGCCTATATTTTCTCAGCCAGCTTACCTTCTGCAAATGTTGCGGCGGCTATGACAGCGCTTGATATATTACTTGAAGAGCCAGAACGTATCGATAAAATACAAGCGCTAACGCAAACGCTTCGAGACGGATTGCGCTCACTTGGATATAATGTGCCAGACGGAATCGTGCCGATTATCCCAATAATATTAGGCGATGACATGCAAGTATTTAAAACATGGGGAGATCTGATGGAGCACGGGGTATATACCAACGTCGCAGTAAGCCCAGCCGTTCCTGAAGGACAGCAAATGATTCGAATTAGATTGATGTCTACCCATGAAGAAGAACACATCGACCAAATTCTAAACGCTTTCTCCAACATAAAGAATCAAGTTTTAGTCTATTAGATTTACTCGATTCACGTTCGGAATCTCTATAATCAAATGGGAGTAATCTAGCATGAATATTGACTACTCCCATTTATCATCTAGTTAGAATTCTGGTTCAAATCCTCTCTTAATACACGCTTCACGGGGTTGGTGGACTTTTATTGCCCGCTCAGAAACTACCCGATAGTCTACCTTTTGTTTAAATATCTCAAAAGAAATCATTCCTGTTGTACAATTCAAGCCGATGTTCATGACATAGCCCCTGCCAATCATACCTTCATTGGATTGGTCTAGTTCATCAAAATTTATTGGTTCACCTGTATAATCTTCATATGGGGGTTCATATCCCCCTTTTGTACGATCAAAATTACGTAGATCGGAGATGAAGCCTCCAACAAGTAACACGAACACTATCATACCAAAGTACAAAAATGCCTTGCCTAGATAACTCGTCACCTTACGCATGAATTTAGAAGTACTCAAGTCTAGCAACCCCTTTACTAGATTAATTGAAAACCATTACGATAAATCCGATTATAAGATGACATCACGTACTGCTCTCCTCGGACTTGGATGTGTTTCCTTTAATGGGTAACCACATCGAAATGTGAATATCCCTTTCCAAGATGCGTCTCCAACAATATTCTTTAACTCCGTTCCGAAATGTTCCGATGTACCAAGTACTAGCTCACGATCAGCCATCTCATGTACTTGATTTAGAGGTTGCATCCCGAGCCCAAGCTTTGTTCCATATAGGTGAATTCTTTGCCATGCTCTTCCCGCTCTTGCAAGTTGTTCTTTGTCACTAGAATCTCGTATTGAAACGATTCCATAAGTTGTGGCAGTAGCTGTATGAACGCTCTCTGTTGAGGATAGCCAAAATTGATCATTCCGCTCATGTGACATAGGAGGTAATATTTTACCAAGCATCCGTATCAGAAAGGAACTCCCCTGTGCATCTAAGGTAATCCCATCTCGTTCTTCTTGAATGTCTTTCCAATTTTCTTTAAACCATTTATTAGTCTCTGCACTCATTTCCTCATCAGCTATGATGGCTTCTGTTGCTTCTACTATTGAATCTCCTACTTTTTTCTTTTCCTCAGTTGATGTAATCCAGGAAATTTTTACTTTTTTCTCATCTGCAATTAGATTCTTTATATCTGCAAGGATTGATTTCGAAATCTGTCGGTCCGTATCATATTTCCCTCTATGTGTATGTCGATGTGGAATTTCTTGGTATAATGGAGAATCTTTTTTTGCACCCGGTGTAAGGTCTATACGAGCAATACAGTCTGGTTCAGTAATACTAGGCTTATAGATTAATTTAGGATTATAACCATGTGCATTTGCAGATAACATCATATTCTCAATGGCACAACCGAGACCGATAAACATTTCTCTTCTCATTGGATCAAATGCTCCAAGATTTCTGCTCTCATCTGCATATATTTCTATAAACGAATCTGTTACTTTAAATAGCCATGGTTGTGTGTTATGTGGATTAGAAGCTAGGATCGCATCGTTTACTAAGGCAAGTGGACCAGATTCTAGATTATCCTTACTACTATTCCAAGCTTCATAAGCAGGTCCCTTCCCCGTACTAAATACCCCTTGATCTATCATTCTCCATGCTAATCCTGCAACGGAAATGACAAGAACAGCACCCCCTAATCTCTTTAGAAAAACTCTCCTCGATAGCCTTTCAAACTCCTTGTTCTCCTTTAGATTCATCTACTTTGCTCCTTCTCATTTTATGTACGGCTGAATAACCATCATAATTAGTTGAATGCCTTCTTCTATCTTCTCTTCTGAAACTTCCTCATCATTTGTTTCCAGAAAAGCAAGCCAATAGTTACTAATCATCCAGCTAACTTTTAATAGGGAGTCCATTTGCGATTGATCCTGCTGTAAATTCAAGACACCAGACGCTAAAAAATACTGGAAAAATTTCTTCTGTTCCGTCATACGTTGTTCTTGCATGCGTTGATGTCTGTCTTTTAATAGCGGGTCAATCTTCATCAATACAATAAGTTCTCGATAGAAGAAACGATATTTCCACTGTAATTGAAAGGTAAGTCTAATTATTGACTTTAACTCTTCTAGGGTAGGCTGCCAATCAGGACTTGGAACCTGCCAAACCATGTCCCATTCTTGAATCATTCTGTCTAATATCGCTCGGATAATTTCCTCTTTGTTCTTGAAATGATAGTATAAGTTTCCTGTACTAATTCCGAGTTCTTTCGCAATATGATTGGTGGAGACAGAACCAGTTCCCTCCTCATTGAACATACTAATAGCTGTCTCTATAACCTTTTCTTTCGTCTTATTCAACAATATTCCCTCCACATCAGAAATAGAGTAAATACTCTAATTAACAGATTAGAGTATTTACTCTATTTTATCAAATGAAAAAGAAAACGACCAATTAAATGGGTATCATCTTGATGCTTCGACCGCATACTCAATATTTTTAAAAATGTTTGTAATTTATTAATCATATTTAGAGATACTAAAACTTTTATATGAACGAAATAGGAAACTATAGATGGGGAAAGCTATACCATAATCACTCACGCAACAGAGGAGGAACTATGCGTGCATGACCTAGATTTACATCACATCTTTCAACTAGGACTTTTTTTAGTAATGATTGCAGCTGGCATTACAGCCATCGCAAAGAAATTTAAACAACCCTATCCGATTGCGCTAGTCATTGTCGGCGCGATTATTGGATTAAGCAATGTCCCTGTATTGCAACCATTAATAAGATTTATTACCGAAGGAGAAGTGTTTAACTTTGTCATTATTACACTGTTTCTCCCTGCTTTATTAGGTGAAGCTGCATTAAAGATGCCTTCTTCGCAACTAAATGATAATAAGAAACCAATTCTGGCTCTAGCATTTGGCGGAACCCTTTTATCTTTTGTTATTATCGGCTTTGCTTCAATTTGGTTATTACAATTTCCCATCCCTGCTGCATTTGTATTTGCAGCATTAATGAGCGCAACCGACCCTGTGAGTGTTTTGTCCATATTTAAAAGCGTAGGCGTGAAGAAAAGGCTTGCTACCGTGATTGAAGGAGAAAGCTTGTTTAATGATGGACTGGCTGTCGTGTTGTTTAACATATCGGCATTCTCTTTAATTTATTATCTAGACCTAGGGTTAATAGGTGCTAGTTATGGGTTATGGGAGTTTGTAAAAGTTATATCATTAGGATTGATAACTGGTGCTTTACTAGGCTACATGTTCTCTCGTTTGACCAAATACTTTGATGATTATCCATTAGAGATTATCTTTAGTATTATTCTGTTTTACAGCGCCTTTTTTAGTAGCTGAAAGCATTCAAGCATCAGGAGTTATTGCAGTCGTTGTTGCTGCCCTTATATTTGGTAACTATGGTTCAAAAATTGGTATGAGTCCTACTACTAAATTAAACATCAATAACTTTTGGGATGTTGCCGCTCTACTTGCGAATTCTCTTGTCTTCTTAATGGTAGGGTTAGAAATAACGAGAATTAACGTTGCAGAGAACTGGATATTTATTTTGTTTGCTATTCTCATTGTGCTAATCGCTAGAAGTATTGCAGTATATAGTAGCCTTCTTTTTATTAGAAACATTCCCGTATCGTGGAAGCATATTATGAACTGGGGTGGTCTCAAGGGATCCTTATCAATCGCACTTGTACTTAGTCTTCCGAAGGTTTTTGATGGTCGTGAAGAAATATTGTTAATGGCTTTTAGTGTAGTATTGTTTTCCCTCGTAGTCCAAGGACTTTCCATCAAGCCACTTATTTCACGATTAGGCGTAAACAAAAAAGAAAAACGCTATGAAGAATATGAAACACTAATTGCTAGATCCCAACAATTGGAGACAGGCATTCAGGAAATTACAAAAGTGAAAAAGAATCTATTTTTATCGGATTTCCTAGCCAAAGAACTGGTCAATGAATACGAACAGCGACGTGTGGCATTACACCGTGATATAGAAGAACTGTTCCGTAACTATCCTGATCTGAAGGAAAAACAGAAAATCGCCTTACTGAAGCATTCGCTATACGCGCAGTATGAAGCGATTAATAACTTATTAAGGAAAGAGATTATCTCTGATGAAGTGGCGGAACGGGAACAGGGATTGATCATGAATAGGATTGTGGGGTTGGAGGATAAGGGCTAAATGAATGCGTAATTCATCGGAAATACACAGTATCGAAAACACTTTGTTCATAACAGGGCTCGCTAACTAGTTCATCCAATAGTATATTACACCCAAAAATTTACTACTTGAAAAATTAGACAATAGCTAGTAAACTGTTCAAAGTGCTCACTTATAAATAAATATTACCTGTATAACCTCAGAATATGGCATGAGGGTCTCTACCAGGAACCTTAAAATCCTGATTACAGAAAATGAATCATTCATTTTTTGTAATCAGTTTTTTTATTACCTAAAAGTATTTTTCATCAGAAAGGACGTAAAGCAGAATATGAATTTAAAAGTTTTTATACTAGCATTATCCACTGTAGCAGTTGGACTAGTTGAATTAATCATTGGCGGAATACTTCCGACGATCGCAAACGATTTAAACATCTCATTAAGCTCTGCTGGACAACTAATCACGGTTTTTGCACTTATTTATGCTATATCCGGTCCGGTGTTACTAGTCATCACTAGCAAAATGGAGCGAAAAAAGTTATATCTTATATCCTTATCGATTTTCTTCCTTGGTAATATCATGACATATTTCAGTCCGAATTTTACCTTTATCATGATTGCAAGAGTTTTAACCGCTATGAGTACAGCACTTATTGTGGTACTGTCCTTAACCATAGCTGCAAAAGTTGTTTCACCAGAACACCGAGCAAAGGCTCTTGGTCTCATTTATATGGGAATTAGTTCGTCGCTTGTCATGGGAGTACCACTAGGAATTCTGATTTCCGACAAATTTGGGTGGCGCATTATTTTTCTTGGGATTGCTATTTTATCTATCGGTTCCTTTGTCCTTATTTCCATCTTTTTGGAGCGTTTATCCGGGGAAAACACGGTTCCACTTTCACAGCAATTAAAGGCAGTTAGTAGCTTAAAAATAGGTAGTGCACATCTTGCAACGATGTTTATGTTAGCAGGACATTACACACTTTATGCTTACTTCACTCCTTTTTTAGAAACAGAACTTCAGCTGAATTCCAGTTGGATCAGCATCTGTTATCTACTATTTGGAATTGCAGCGGTAAGTGGCGGTGCATTCGGAGGGACACTGTCAGATTCGATTGGAGCACCAAAAAGCATCCTGGTAGTAATCATTGCATTTGCTGTAGTGTTATTCCTATTACCATTCACTACGTTTTCACTTATTGTATTCATACCGACTATGATGATCTGGGCGGCATTAAGCTGGAGTCTAGCTCCACCACAACAAAGTTATTTGATTCAAACAGACCCTGCTACGTCTGATATTCAACAAAGCTTTAATAATTCAGCACTACAAGTAGGTATTTCTCTTGGCTCAGCATTTGGTGGTATCGTATTAAGTCAAACTGAAACTGTTTCTCATACATCCTGGTTTGGTGGCATCCTTATTATCATCGCTTTAGGATGTGCGGTCTTTTCTTTAACTAGAAAAACAGTAGGTAGAGAAAATACGAATTTGACTGTAGATGCGTCGAAGCAATTACATGAATAGTATAGATACTTTTTTTGTGTTTATATGGCAAATCAAAAATAGCACCACTCCTAACTGGTATGGAGTTGGTGCTATTTATAGCATAAGTCTTATTTATGGTATGGGTCAGCGAACATCAAATAAGAACTAGTACAATTTGAACAAAAATGTTCCTATATATTTAAGCAAAATAACTACTACATTCATAGAGTGGCCTTATAAGATAATATGACATATCATGTCCGGTATAAGGCTTTACAATTGTTGTTCTACAATAATTAAATGACAAACAAAAACTACAGACTACGAAGCTTTATTTTCTGAAGAACCTTGTCTTTCCAGATTATTTATCAAATACATATACATCATTCTTGCACTCTTCACTGCATCCGATAAATTCTCTGCTGTAAATAAGGTGAGCGTTTAAAAACCAACCTTCATCAAATACAACCCCTCGGCTTCTGCCATACGACCTGTTTGGATTCTTTCTTTTGATTCGAGAATAGTTGGTATGGTAGCAGCATCTTTTTGTCCTAATCCAACTTCAATTAACGTTCCGACCATTTTTCTCACCATATTGTAAAGGTAGCCATTGCCTCGTATTTCGATTTCGATAAAGCCCTCGTTATCCATTATCTCAAGTGAGTAAATTTCACGGACCATGGACTTTTTCTTCGACTTTGCATTGGAATAGGAAGTAAAGTCATGCTTACCTAGAAAATATTCAGATGCTTTTCTCATTTTTTCGATATCAAGCTTTTCCGGCACATGCATACTGTACTTTCGCATAAAAGGATGTGTATAGGGCATGTTCCAAATTTTATACAAATAGGTTTTATCTTTGGCATTATAGCGTGCATGAAAACGATCATGCATTAACGTTACATCCACCACGCTAATATCATGAGGTAAATATCTATTTAAATAATCCATTACTTCTTCTTCGGTTGCATTTTTATGCATTTTAAAATTAGCGATTTGCGCAAGAGCATGTACACCTGCATCCGTTCTTCCAGATCCAATGATTTCAATCTTCTCTCCGGCCAACTCTGTTAACACATTTTCTATTTTCCCTTGAATCGTATTGTCGCTATTACCAAGCCGTTGCCAACCCTTGTAACGGCCACCATCATACTGAATCGTTAATTTATAATTGTTCATTGCATGCTTTCTCCTTATTATCTTTTGATATCTTCTATTATGACATAAGAATCCCACAATAAAAAATTCGTCTGCACGAAACGTTAACTAGGTTTAATTAGAACTAAAAATTTGATATTTGGTAGTCTATTTGTTCATTCGTTGCTAAAATAGATACAACCTTAGATGCAGAAGTATACTACCTAGATACTATTACTTATATTTTATATGTACACGTTATAAGCATAATGACAAACTATTGCTTTAAAAGTATGCTTAGGTTGATCTGTTTAATAATAATTTATTGTTTTGTCTGTTGAATGAATTTCATAATTCTTAGTCCATGTCTCCCAACGGTTTTGAGAGTTGAAAAAAGAAGCACCTCCCCAAATCTTGTATAATGGTAGTTGACTATACAACCATAAAAAGACTGAAGGAGTGCTTCTTATGACCATTATACGACAACCAAGTTTATTTGGCATCCAGGAATTATATGACATGGAGCCTACCCAAAAATATGATGCCATTATTGCAGCGATAGACTTGGATAAAATCTATCATGTAGTAACGAAAAAATCACGACTTGGCGCACCGGAAGAACTAAACTATGCCGCCATGATTATCTCTATTTTCGTTAGATATATTGAGCGTATTCCGATGGTAAAGGATCTTATTCAACGCCTCAAGGATGATATTACCTTTAAACTAAATTGCGGGTTCCTAGTTTCAGATAGGGTACCTTCTGAATCCTCTTATTCTCGACTCCTAACGAAATTAGTGGAGTCCAATATTTTGGAGGATGTATTTGAAAAAGTTGTCCTCCAAGCAATTGAAGAAGGTTTTATTACAG
>NZ_JBCPXV010000050.1:0-20847 GCF_039581225.1 Ornithinibacillus proteolyticus
TTTATCAGAGGGTGTCCTTTTTGTTTACTAAAAAGAGTAAGAATATTAAAAAAGACGTAGCACTTACCATTTTAAATGGTTAGCGCTACGTTTTTAATTATTTACTGGGGTTTTGTCCCAGCCTCTTCTATATTACAGCTAAAAACATAGTTGTTATTAAATAAATGATTATATACGGCTGAAATAAATTATTTTAAATTACTATAATACCCCTTTACTTCTAAAATGTAATAGCCGATATATACAATAGAGAAAAACTTTAATCTCACACATAATCCAAATCGACAAAGGCAAACTTACTGAAAAGTAAGGACGCAAAGCCATGGGTCTAAGGTCTAATAGACTAAGATTGCCAGGTTACCAAGTATAGAATCTATAACATTCTATTTGGCTATTCTTTCTACAAGAATAGCTTTTTTAATTCACATATGGAGGTCTACACATGGATAAATCATCATTAATAGGAATTATACTAGGAATCCTTGCAGTTGGGGTAGGAATGGTACTGAAGGGTGTTGGTCTTGGTGCATTGATAAATCCTGCTGCCATCCTCATTATTCTTGTAGGAACAGCAGCTTCTGTTATTATTGCTTTTCCAACTAGAACACTGAAAAGAATACCAGCACTCTTCAAGATTCTATTTACCGAAAGGAAAGAACAAAGTGCAGAAGAATTAATTGATACATTCTCTGATATGGCTGATATAGCTAGAAAGGAAGGGATTTTATCTTTAGAAAGTCAATTGGATAAAATTGAAGATCCATTTTTAGCGTCAGGATTACAGCTTGCAGTGGATGGGCAAACTCCGGAATTTATCCGAGATGTCATGATGGAGAAAATTGATGCCATGGAAAAACGCCATGAAGAAGGTGCAGCTATTTTTTCTCAAGCTGGTACCTATGCGCCAACACTGGGGGTACTTGGTGCAGTGGTAGGTTTAATAGCAGCTCTAGCGGATATGTCTGATATTGAAGCACTAGGAAAGGCAATCTCTGCAGCGTTTATCGCAACATTACTTGGTATTTTTACTGGATATGTCATGTGGCATCCATTTGCCAATAAACTGAAGGCAAAGTCAAAGCGTGAAGTAGAAATTAAAGAAATCATGATTGAAGGTATTGTATCGATTACAGTTGGGGAGTCATCAAAAGTTCTAAGGGATAAGCTTGGTTCTTATCTAACAACAAAAGAATTAGAACGATTAAATCAGGAGCCGAAAAATGAAGAAGAATAAACGGAAAAAAGCGGAACATCATGTTGATGAATCGTGGTTACTCCCTTACTCTGATTTATTAACATTACTTGTTGCCTTGTTTATTGTCTTATTTGCTATGAGTGAGATAGATGTGAAGAAATATGAGGAACTGTCTACTTTCTTTAGAAGCGAGTTTTCCAGCGGGGATAAAGGGATAATGGAACATCCTGTTCCTTCTCCTGAGCTGAAAGAACAACAAGAAGTGGAAGAACAAAATCAGAATCATAAAGATGGTCAACATGAGCTGCAAAATTTACAAGAGCTTCAAAAGAGAATCGATGCCTATATCCAAGAAAATGGTCTGACGGAGTCACTTGGTACCAATCTATCTGGTGAAGGATTAATGATCACGATCAAGAATGATATTTCCTTCGAGCCAGGTAGTGCAGAGGTTAATCAGGGTGGGATAACGATTGCCAATGAGATATCACGTCTGTTATATACGGACCCTCCTCACCAAGTGGTCATCAGTGGGCATACAGATGATGTTCCGATGAACAATGAGCAATTTGGTTCGAATTGGGAGCTCAGTGTTATGCGGGCTGTAAACTTTATGACGTTAATTTTAGATAATGAACAACTCGATCCAGCGAAATTTAGTGCAAAAGGATTCGGGGAGCATCAACCGCTTGTTCCAAATGACAGTGCGGAAAATAGAGCAATAAATAGACGAGTGGAAGTGCTAATTTTGCCTAATTATGACATCACAGAACATTTACCATAACACATTATAATTGAGGAGAACGACTAATGAAGAATTTATTTAATTTTAAATCGATACGCAATAGAATATTATTTTTATTTTCCACCGTATTATTTTTTGTTGTAATTTATTCGGCTTTTTCCTTATATTCAATTAATCTAATCAATAAGGAATCCAAAGAAATAATAAACAAACAGCTAGCCCTACTTATGCTTGATGAGGATATATCCTATGATATGGCAAATCGCTCAGCATTATTAAGAGGATATTTCCTACTGGAGGATGAAAGTCTTCGTCAGCAATTTGAAAATGAAGTAGAGGCAAGTATTGCGTTAGAGAATGAACTGATGGAATTGAGTGATTCAGAAAGCACGAAGGAATTACTTAATAAGAAGTATGAGTGGGGAACATTAACGGATAAGGCACTACAAGCGTATGATCGTGGTGATAAAGAAGCAGCATTACAAATTATGCAAATGGAAGTAATGCCATTAGGAACAGAGATTACCCAAGGATTTGAAGAAGCTACCGAGCATCGTAAAGAGCTTATTAATGAACTAGGACAGAATATGGTTAATGATGGTGAATTAATGATGGTTCTGACCATCATATTAAGTATTGCTAGCATCGTTATCGGAACGACATTGGCTATTTTTGCTTCTAATATGATTGCGAAGCGAATAAAGCTGGTTATGGAGAGAATGCAGACCATTTCTGATGGCGATTTAAGCCAGGAAGATTTAAAATCCAATGACCGAGATGAAATTGGACAACTTGTTCATATGACGAATAAGATGAGTATGAGCATTCGGGCATTATTAAATCAAATCAAGTATGTATCGACAACCTTAGCTAGCCAGAGTACCGAGCTAACTCAGTCTACTAACGAAGTGAAAACTGGTGCCGAGCAAATAGCAATGACAATGGAAGAATTAGCTAACGGTACGGAAACACAAGCAGATAGTGCAGGTGAATTATCATCGGCAATGAGTTCATTTGCTGTTCAAGTACAAGAGGCAGATGAAAGTGGCGCAGCAATTGATACACACTCCAAGAATGTGCTTGACTTAACCAATACGGGAAGAGATTTAATGAAATCTTCAACCACACAAATGCGTAAAGTAGATGAAATTGTTCATGGTGCTGTAGGAAAAGTAGAAGGACTACATGAGCATACGCAAAAAATCACCAATCTAGTATCTATCATTAGGGATGTTGCAGAGCAAACTAATTTACTAGCATTAAACGCTGCAATTGAAGCGGCACGTGCTGGTGAACATGGGAAAGGCTTCGCAGTAGTTGCTGACGAGGTGAGAAAGTTAGCGGAGCAGGTTGCGCTATCGGTAAATGATATAACAGACACGGTAATGAGTATTCAGTCGGAATCAACGCTTGTAACGGAGTCATTACAGGAAGGGTATAAAGAGGTTCAAATTGGTACAGACCAAATTGAATCTACTGGAGAGACATTTAGTCAAATTACCGAAGCGGTTTCCAGTATGGTCGAGAACATTTCAACCATTACGAGCAACCTGTCCAGTATTGCTACGAACAGTCAAGAAATGAACGGATCTATCCAAGAGATTGCAGCTATTTCAGAGGAATCAGCTGCAGGGGTAGAGGAGACGTCAGCTTCGGCAGAACAGGTTAGAGGCTCAATGGAGGAAGTAGCTGATAGCTCCAAAAAACTAGCCACCCTAGCAGAAGAACTGAATGATTTAGTAGGTAATTTTAAACTATAGTAAAAGATACTAGACACATTTGGTGTAAAGTGTCTAGTATCTTTTTTTCCTATAATTACATCCTATATTTAATGATATTTTAGTTGCATTTATTACTAGATATGGTTTAACATAACCTTATGTGAATAAATCGAAACACCAACTGATAAAGGCAAACTATCTGAAAGGGTAGGACGCAAAGCTAAGGGTCTAAGGTCGTAATGGCTATGATCGCCTGGTTGCCAAAATGGATTGTATCAATATTTTGGCTATTCTAATATGAATAGTCTTTTTTAATGTGAAATTCATATTTTGGCAATTTCTACCATTTGTAATAGGGAAATAAATTTGATGGGAGAAGTGGCTATGAGTGAAGTAACAATTATTAAAGAGAAAGATTTAGTTCGAGACATTATTGTGGAAAAGCTAGAAGAAAGTCTTCCTGAGCATGATTGGAAGGCTATAGGATCCGCAGAATTTAAATCAATTAAGACGTCAATTAAAAGTGATTTAGTCATTATTGATTTAAACACGACTATCGATATTAAAGAGGTAATTGATAGGTTTCTAGAAAAGAAAATCCGAGTAGCAATTTGGACATCTGATTTAGACAATGACTTATTACGGGAGCTGTTCCGTTGTGGGTTACATGGATATTTCTATAATGGAATGGAATTAAGTGAATTAATTTTTGCTACTAAATCGATGTTAAATGATCAACAATATATCCATCCGAAACTATCAGCAATTCTACTAAATGATTATGTAAAACTAACTAGAAAAGACCCAATTAGACCAGCTGGTATTCTTACCGAACAAGAATGGAAGGTTTTAGAGGAGCTTGGTAAAGGTCTAAACAACTGTAGTATTGCCAAAGAACTATTTATTTCAACTAGAACAGTGAATAACCATGTAAGCTCTATCTTGAAGAAGCTACATGTATCCGATCGCACTAATGCCGTTATCAAGGCCATTAAAAATAATTGGATAACATTATAAAACGTAAGTAAGGGCAGGTTCTCTGAGTAGTAATTTCAGGGAAACTGCCTTTTATATTTGGATGAGGGGTGGGTCTTGAAGTCGTACAAAATATCGCGCGCGAGAAAAATTAGGAGTGAAGGAAAAGTAAAAATCGCGCGGGGTAGGAGTAAAAACGCGCGAGAAATAGAAAAATCGCGCGAGGTAAGATTAAAATCGCGCGAGAAATAGTAAAATTCGCGCGAGGTAGGAGTAAAATCGCGCGAGATAGTGAATGTGGCGCGAAAAGTGAAGAGGGTCGCGCGAAAAATGGGGGAGGTGGCGCGATTTTAAGAGATTCCCGCGCGAAAAGAGGAGAGTCTCGCGCGAAAAGGAAAGAAAGTCGCGCGCGAGGAAAATTAGAAGTGAAGGAAAAATAAAAACGCGCCCGGTAAGAAGAATAATAACAGCTTCTCCACATAAAGCTAAATTGGCGAGTCTCCTCCTTTTTCTTCTCTTAATGGATTATGCTATAGTAGTGACAGTAATATATTGGAAGGGGCATGAGAATTGGAATTGCATCATCAAGAGGCTAACAACAATCAGTTATACAAATTTTTAGTAGTAGCAGGAATCATCATTGTTGCTTTTAATCTCCGGCCTGCAATCACATCTGTTGGACCACTTATGAGTACCATTCGCGATGATGTAGGATTATCGAATTGGAGTGTAGGGTTATTAACAAGCTTACCATTAATCGCTTTTGCCTTTATGTCACCAATTGCTGCAAGGCTAGGTAATCGGTTTACCAATGAGAAAGTCATTTTATGGGGGCTTATATTTTTATTAGCTGGAATAGCGGTCCGTTCCGTGTCATTAATCGGCTTGATATTTCTAGGAACATTGCTAGTTGGGTTTGGTATATCGGTTTGTAATGTTCTATTACCAGGAGTCGTGAAGGATAAATTTCCATTAAAGGTAGGTTTAATGACTAGTGTCTATTCAACGGCGATGGGAGTATTTGCTGCAACGGCATCAGGAGTTAGTGTTCCGCTAGCAAATGGTATCGGCTTAGGATGGAAGGTTGCTCTAAGTGTGTGGGCCATCCCTGCAGTGCTAGGGATTATTATTTGGATTTATTTATCTAATAAAAGCCGTCATGCTACGGTCGAAACTAAGTTTATAACAGGTACTACAGATACGAATATTTGGAAGTCTACTTTAGCATGGCAAATTGCTGCATATATGGGATTACAGTCCTTTTTATTTTATGTGACTATCTCATGGCTACCTGAAATTCTGCATTCTCATGGAATGAGTATGGAGACGGCTGGATGGTTACTATCCTATACACAGTTTGTCGGTCTTCCGGCTAGTTTCTTAGTACCAGTGCTAGCAGCTAAATTTGCTTCACAGCGATTAATTGTGTTGGTTATGGGAATCTGTTCTATAGTAGGCTTTACAGGATTATTATTAGGTACCCATAATATCCTAATAATAATTAGTATTACATTAATTGGACTTGCATTGAGTGGTACGTTTGCTTTGGCATTAGCCTTCTTAGGAATGAGAGCAAGGGATGCAAAGCAAGCAGCCTCTTTATCTGGAATGGCACAAGCATTAGGGTATATTCTAGCTGCTGTTGGTCCAATCTTCATTGGATATTTATTCGATCTTACCCATGCTTGGACAGTACCAATCATTTCATTAATGATAGTCGCACTATTAGTTACTGTTTTTGGATTTGGAGCAGGTAGAGATAAATACGTTTAATAAAATTGGAGAGGTGTTCACATGAAAAAATTATTACTAACTGGATTTAAGGCCTTTTTAGAATTTCCTATTAATCCAACTACGGAAATTACAAACCAGTTAAATGGTGAAGTAATTGGGGATTATGAAATTATTGGTGAGGTGCTATCGGTTGATTTTCATAAATCTGGTAACCAGTTATTAGAATTAATGGAGAAGCATCAACCGAATGCAGTTGTATCCTTGGGACTTGCAGCTGGAAGAAATTGTATTACACCAGAACGAATTGCGATTAACTGTAATGATGGTCCAGTCGATAATAATGGACATAAGCCAAGTGGAGAAAAGATTTTTGCGGATGGTCCAGATGGATACTTTTCAAAACTTCCCATCTATGAAATGGTTGCCAAGCTAGAAGAAGCAGGCTATCCAGCCAAAATTTCTAATACAGCAGGTGCCTACCTTTGTAATAATGTCATGTATCATGGACTTCATTATTTAAAGCAAAAAGGATTAGAGCAGCCATCAGGGTTTATCCATATCCCAGCATCACATAAGCTAGCCGTAAAGAAGAACATGCCAAGCTGGTCACAACAAGACTTAACAGAGGCGGTTAAAATTGCAATACGCTGTATCCAATAAACATTGGCTACTATAAATTATAAAAAGACAGTTAAGGTTTAACATATATAGCATGATTATGGGGGAAGGAACCCGATAATAAGCGATACATAATTAGCTAGAATATACCGGCCCTCTGTGTATGTAAAAAGAAAGATGTGCCTCACAAGGGACTTAGAAAACGTTAGCCAAAGATTGGTATATTCTAGCTATGGATTTATTATCAAAAAAAGTCCTAAACTAGAAAATTATTTACATTATCTTCATTGCTTTCATCAACTAAATATATTAAAATTACGTAGTTGACGAGAAAACTAGATTGCGAGTTGATAAGTATGCCAAAATACATTTGGCTTTTAGCAATAGCTACAACCATTAGTGTAACTGGTGGTTCTTTTTTATGGCCACTTAATACTATATACATGCATAATGAATTAGGAAGAAGCTTAGCATTTGCGGGCTTTATTTTAATGTTTAATCAGGGAGCTAACATTGTCGGTAACCTAGTTGGAGGAGTATTATTTGATAAATTTAGTGCTTATAAAACGATTCTACTAGGTACGTTATTATCAGCGAGCTCATCAATCTTCTTAGCATTTAATCATGATATTATATCGTATTCTATTTGTCTTCTTTTAATTGGACTTGGATCAGGAATTACATGGCCAGTCATGTTTGCCATGGCAGGATCTGTATGGCCAGAAGGTGGAAGACGTGCATTTAATGCGATTTATGTTGCCCAAAATCTTGGGGTCGCACTTGGAGCGACAATTGGTGGATATGTAGCAAGTATTTCGTTTGATTATATTTTCATTGCGAATGCAGCCCTATTTATCGTATTTACCTTTATTGTTTTCTTTGCATTTAAAGGAATGGATGAAGAAAGAAATCGACATATGCACACTAATGTAATTGAGCAAAGTGGAAAGATTAAAGATAAATCCACTTTTACTGCATTAATTATTTTAAGTGTTGGATTCTTTGTTACCTGGTTTGCTTATAGCCAGTGGCAGTCTACCATTGCATCCTATACACAGGATATCGGTATTCCATTAGAACAATACAGTTCGCTTTGGGCCATTAATGGTTTCCTAATCGTGTTAGGTCAGCCATTATTAAAGCTATTTACCGATAGAATTACTTCACCTAGAAAACATATTTATGTTGGGGCTGTTATTTTTTTAGGATCATATCTTATCGCGATGTATGCTGAAGCATTTACTATGTTCGCTGTAGCTATGGTAATATTGACTATAGCGGAGATGCTAATTTGGCCTGCCATCCCAACCTTGGCAAATGAACTAGCACCACAAGGTCGTGCTGGATTTTATCAAGGATTTATCAATAGCGTTGCGGCTGCAGGTAGAATGCTTGGACCATTCTTAGGTGGTTTAGTTGTTGATTACTTTAATATTCAGGTGTTGTTTTATGGATTAATTGTGATGTTATTAATTCCATTCTTCACAACAAAACTATACGATCGAGGAATAAAGCCCGAGCAAGCATTAAAAAAAGAAGCATAAAGGGGTTTTTAGATGTCTGATATTAAGTTAATTGCATTAGATATGGATGGTACGTTATTGAATAAGAATCATGAGGTTGATATTCGTACGAAAGAGGCGATTCAACAAGCACTTACAAAAGGTGTCCATGTTGTCTTAAGTACGGGACGATCACTTGGTACCTGCTATCCATATGCAGAGGAACTAGGCCTGACATCGTATTTAGTCACTTGTAATGGTGGCGAGATTTGGACAATGAAAAAGGAATTACTGGAACAACATTTATTAGAAACGGAAGTCGTAGAAAAAATATGGAATTTAGGTGAAGGACTAGGTCTCCATATGTGGATGACTTCTACAGAAGGATTTTTCATTGGAGAACGTCCAGATAATTTATACGACTACCAATGGTTGAAATTCGGCGTAGACTCAGAAAACCCGGATAAATTAGCTCAAGTAGTGAAAGAACTATCCTATTTTGCTGACCTTGAGATTACCAATTCATTACCAACTAACATTGAAATTAATCCTAAAGGTGTTAGCAAAGCAAAAGCGCTACATCGTGTTTGTAACGAAATCGGGATTACGATGGATAACGTAATGGCATGTGGGGACAGCTTGAACGATATTAAAATGATTCAAGAAGCAGGTATCGGTGTAGCAATGGGAAATGCACAAGAAGCAATTAAAAAAGTAGCAAATTACGTAACCGATACGAACGAAAATCATGGTGTAGCAAAAGCAATTGAAAAATTTGTCCTAGAAGATTAAGACGTATAACGTAATTTCTTACGAATAGGTTGGTTATTCAATTTTTGTCACTGGTGGATAAGTAAATCCAAGGTCCCTTTCTTTGTGTTTCGAAAAGAGGTATAATAGAAATACAACGCCTGAAAGGGGATGCTGTAATGTCTTTTTCAAGAGGACCAAAAGAGCCAGTCCCGGAAGTTGAAACAAATGTATGGGCATGTACTAGTGAGGATTGTAATGGCTGGATGAGAGAATCATTTAGCTTTGACAAAGAACCAGAATGTCCATTATGCCAATCAAACATGACAACAGAAGTACGTGTATTACCAGAAGTTAAATAGAAATAAATAGCGTTAAAGAACTTAAAAAACACTCTCGATTGCTTCGGGAGTGTTTCCTTATGTTATGTTTCATTCACCTAGACAACTGCCTATACATACATTAAAGTAGAAACCAAAAGTCAAAGGATGTGTTATTTTGCCAAGTAAAATTGGGTACTACGTTAGTGGAAACACAGCAGAGGGCTTCGTAAACTTTTTGTCAACCAACACTTCTGACTTATATCAACATATCATTTTAAAACACCCCTCCTACACAATCAAAACAGCTATTATAAAGGGAATCATAAACCAATATGAAGCAGATCATCATATCGAGGTACTTTATAGCTCAATAGGTAAAGAATTCTTAGAAGGAGTTATCATACGAGATAAGAAAGTAGCGATCATCGATGAAAGGATAACTAGTACAGACTTACCTGGCTCCATTGAATTAAACCTTACTCTTTTCACAGAAATGGATGCTACTAACCACGATTTCGCATCGGAGCATGAAACAATGAATACTTTCATCCAAAACGCCTACCGAGATTTTGAAGCTGGACTGAAAATTCATGACGATTTAGAGGAAGTCTATATAAACGAAATGGACTTTGAAAAGGCGAATCAACTGGCAACAGAATTTATCGATTCTCTATTAAAGGATGTTTCAAAGCAAGAAAAGGAATCCAACGTATACCATCGCTTGTTTGGTACTAATACGAAAGATGGCGTAGTAAATGTTGTTCCAGAACTTTTACGTCCGTTATCTAAAAAGTACTATATTAAAGGCCGTGCTGGTACAGGTAAATCAACCTTTATGAAGAAAATTAAGGCTGCTTGCCTAGCGCATGGTTTTGATGTGGAGCTTTATCACTGTAGCTTCGATCCTAATAGTATTGATATGGTGCTCGTTCGAGAGCTAGATTGTTGTATTTTTGATAGTACAGACCCACATGAGTTTTTTCCACAGGGACCTGGGGAAGAGACGATAGATATGTATGAGATAGCGGTAACACCGGGGACGGATGAGAAATATGCAGATGTCATTGACGATTTAAATACGCGTTATAAAGCTTATATGAAAAAAGGTGTTATCAACCTGCAAGAAGCGGGTAAAGTAATCGGCAAGCTTGAACAACAATATGACCTAACTAATCTAGAAATGGAAAAGCTAAAATCGCATATTATTGGAGCAATTAACGAATAAGGAGTAGTCCTGTGAGTATATAGTAAAGACTCGCAGGACTTTTAGCTTATAATAGGGAATTTAGAATCAATTTTAATGAATCCATAAATATCCTCTTGTTTTTTCTTGTAAAATCATGTAAAATAAATTAACTGAAAATTATGATTTGAAAAATATTGGGAGGTGGGAATGTGATATCTGTAAAGATGCTCAAGCCTTATTATATAAAGGCTGATGATGAGTTTGTTCGTATAATTTTAGCGTATCAATATTTTTCAGTCAGTATTAATACACATGTCTACCAATTTATCCCTGTTGAAGCTAAAGAGATTCGCATCAACCGCAAAACACGAAAAGTTGAAAATGTTGAAAGTCGTTTTGCTTTTCAAAAGGGCAAGGAGATTATTTATATGACAATGACAGAACTTATAACACTTCCCGATTTTCTAACCCAATTACACCATATTGCAAAGCCTTATTATGAAGAATTTCAGGAAATGGATGAAATAGCAAGTGAAAATAGATTAATTTTAGAGGAATTAGAAAAATCTAATTTAAAACGCTTAATCGATAAGGCGCTTGATGAGCGTGATGAGAAAATGTTTCGCGAATTAGTGAAATTGTTATGAATCAAAAGGAGCATGACTTATTACCTATGACAAATAGGCAGGCATGCTCCTTTTGATTTATTGGATAAAAAGGTGTTTAAAAGTTAATTTATCGGGTACTTAACAAATAAGATTTTCTATAATGAAGCATTGGGGGAATGTCAATGGTAAGTGTAAAGTTATTGAAGCCCTATTGTATAAAAACGGATTTAGAAAATATATATGTCTATTTGGACGAAGAGCACTTTACGATTTCTATACAGAATGAAGTGTATCAATTTATCCCTGAACAGTCGAGACAATTCATTATCAATCGTAGAACGAAAAAAATTGAGAATCTGGATGCGACTTTTGCATTTAAGAAGGATGATAAAGTTTTTTATTTAACGATGAGTGAACTAATCAATATTCCAGATTTTCTAATTAAGCTTTACTTTATCACAAAACCTCATATTGATTATGTGCAAACAGAAAATTTAAATGAAGATATTGACGTTATTATGGATCAGCTAGTACAACAAAATATTAAACGATTAATTGATAAAGCATTAGATGAACGCAATGAAGAAGCATTTTATGACTTAATTGCTTTATTATAGAAGCTTAAGTAAGACCGTTTAAACGAATAATAAAGGTGTAAAATTTAAATAGAGGAAGGGACAAAAGGTATATGTTAAAGGAAAAAGCGATTAATGAGAAAAGCCCCTATCCTGGAAATATCGTTGTATTAACTTTCCAGTACAGGGGCGAGGACTCCTAGAAAAATCCATGGCAGTGTCTATCAGGCTGCGATATGAATAACCCTAACGAGAAATCCTGCTAGTAGACTCGAGGTGAATCCGGGATCTCAGGTTTGCTTATTGGTTTCCTCTACGTATATTTTAAGGAACTAGTGGTATTATTCGTATTACGTTTACTTTTGTCCCATTCTCTGATTCATTCGTAGGAAGCGTTCTTTTTTATTCTTTAATAGCTTCCAATACATCCGTAACCTTCTGTACAACTAATCCGCTTGCTCCGAGATCTTGAACCTTCTCCATCATCATTGCGATGATGATGTCCTGATCCTCTGTTGGATAACCGACAAACCAGCCATTTTGTTCGCCATTTTCCTCATCTAAGGTTAATTTTAATTCTGCCGTTCCAGTTTTCCCAGAGATAGGGAATGAAGCCTTTTTCGCATAGCTAGCCGTTCCATCTGTTACTACATTTCGCAAAGTTTCTTGCACGATAGTAGCTTGCTCTGATGTTAGTAGCCCTTCTTTCCAAACTTGATTTGGTTCTTCATCCATTAATAAGATTGGTTTAATCATATTGCCATTATTTAAAAATGTCGTATACATCGTAGCTAAGTGAAGTACACTTGCTTCAATCTCACCTTGACCATAGCTTGTGTTTGCTACTAATACTTCATCATCTAACGTTCCAGAAGTTGAAATGGTTGAAGTGGATATTGGGAAATTAATCGGTAGCTGTTCACCGAAACCGAACTGTTCAAGTCCCTTTACGAGTTGCTCACCACCCATTTCCACACCTTTCATTGCAAAGTAGATATTATCTGAAAGGGCCATGGCTTTCATTAAGTCAACTGGGTTAGCCTCGGACACACGAGTTACTTCATAATTGCCCCAAGATTCTCCCTTACCCCAAGAAAGCCCCTTAATCTCTAGCTTCTCCTCAGGTTTAATCGTGCCATTTTGTAAGCCAATTGCTGCTGTGATTGGCTTTATTACAGAGCCTGGTGCATATGTCGCATTAAATCGATTAAATAAAGGTTGCTCTGGGTTGTCTTGAAGAGCTTCCCAATCGCTTTGAGAAATGCCATAGACTAGTTTATTTGGATCAAAGGACGGGCTACTTACCAATGCTAATGTTTCGCCGGTTTTAGGGTGGATAGCAGCTGCCGTTCCTGGTGCATTATCCAAAGAGTTAAATAATTCCTCTTGGACCGTAATATCAAGGGTTGTTTGAATATTCTTTCCATCCTCTACTGGTTTCATGGCTAAAGTAGCAACCTCTTTTTCATCTTTCGTAACGTAAATTTTAACCCCTTTCTCGCCTTTTAGTTCATCTTCGAAACGGCGCTCTAAACCAGTAGTACCAATCATATCATTGGCTGTATATCGCTCAGGATCTTTCTCTTCTAATTCTTCTGCTGTTATTTTTCTCACATAGCCTACAACATGTGCCGCCGCTTCGCCTAAAGGATAAATGCGCCCTGTTGTTTGCTGTGTCATCACGCCATCTATTTGCCATAATTGGTCTAGCAATGCTTGATTGGATTCTTGTACCTTTTTACCTATTGGGACGAACAAATCTGGTTGAACCCAGCTCTCATTAAGCGCGTTATCAATGGATGCAACGGAAATATTTAATAGGGAAGCAAGCTTTTCTTTACTCGCTTCAGGATTATCCCCTAATTGCCCGGGAACAACTCCAACCTCATAGACAATTCCGTTTAGAGCTAAGGGCAGTCTGTTACGGTCCAGAATATCTCCTCGTTTTGGCTCGGTAGTAGATATTCGAATCTCTCCACCATCTTTAATTTCTGGGAAAATAAAGCCAGGATCCCAGTCGATAAACCAATTCTTTTCTTCCTCTTCCCCAGCTTGTTTTAACGTCACTTCATAGTCAAATTCAATTGGACCAGCCATCGACGTCAAACTTGCCGAAAATGGAATGGTTGCCGTACCTTCTTCCAAAGCTTGTTTCATCTTTTCATCAGATAGTTTTTCATAATGTAATTGAATATCTGTAATGTGTAAATCTTGGTATATTTTCTCATAGCGGTCTATGTACTGATCTGTTGGATATACTTGCTTAGCTTCTTCCGTCAGCATATCGTACATACTAGTGAAGTTTTGTTCCTCCCAAAGATTAAAATAGTCATCCAGCCTGTCATGAGGTGTGACTTTATCCTCAGAACATCCAGCTAATAGGAAAGCTAAAAGTAATGTAAAGGTAATAAAGAAGCGTTTCATAACTAATCCCCCTACTATGTGTAAGTGTTTTTTTCTCTCTCTTTGTATTATATCATCGAAATAATAGAAAAAGTCACACTGAATTCATCAGGTGACTTATTTTCTTTAGTTCGCTTCCATATGATCTTTTATCTCCGTTGAAATCCGATTGAATTCTGCTTCTGGTACAATATAGTACCAAATTCCTCCAATAATTTGCTCGCTACCAGAAATCTCCATCGTGTCAATGTTTGCTCTAGTTCCGAGGTAGTTAGTGAATAATGCTTGCATGTTTTTCATTTGCAGGTCAGTATTGACATTATTCCCCACTATATCGAGAATCTCACCGACCTTTGTAATACTTGAAAAGCTTGCAGCCTCATTCATTGCAGCAGTGACGACAGCACGTTGTCTTTCATTACGCCCCATATCCCCACGTGGATCACTTTTTCTCATCCGAATGTAGGCTAATGCTTCTTTTCCATTTAAACGAAGATTACCTTCTTCAAAGTGAAAGCCATCCTGTGTGAAATCCATATGATTATCAATGGTTACGCCACCTAAAGCATCTACCCCAAGCTCAAAGCCTTCCATATTTATTTTACCGTAGAAGTGTACTGGAAGATCGAAGGCTTCTTCAACGGTTTGAACAGATAATTCAACCCCACCAAATGCATAGGCGTGATTGATTTTATCCATTCCTCGGCCAGGAATGTTGACATAAGTGTCTCTTGGAATACTGAGCATTTTCATCGAATCGGTCTTCGGATTTAATGACATGAGAATCATGGTATCGGAGCGACCTCTGTCACCTTCACGTTCATCTACACCTAGAAGTAAAATGTTGATTGATTTTTTGTCGTTGAAAATGCTATTAATCTCTTCTTGCCTTTTAGGGTCTTTATCACGATCCAATGGTTCATGCATGGTGTTAACCGTATCGTGTATTTTATCCCATACATACCATGCAAATCCTCCACCAGCTAGTAGAAGGAAAAGAAAAATCCCACCGACCCAGTATAACCATTTTCGTCTTTTCTTTTGTTTAAGTTCTTTCCTTGATTCCGCCACTGTCATTCTCCTTAATTGTTAACTATTGGAAATATTATATCGAATCCTGTCATTTTAGTCTATTGCAAAATAGGATTTATTACTCATTATTTTTGACTAATAGAATAGTGTTAATCGTATAGTGATTTAGTTCCTCCAAAAAGTAACAGAACGATTAGCAGTAATTAGGAGCAATATTTACTTTTCAATTGGGTTTCAAGTTAGTATGTTATTCTAAGAAAACTTATTTATATTATCGTTATCATAATAAATATATGATAAGAATAGACATGCATAGAAGTATATAAAATGAATTTGTTCTTTATAAAGAATATAAATACGTTAATAAGTACAAAAATATAAGTAATCTAAAGAAATATAAAGATAATCCAATAAAAACGTTCTTTATAGTGAATATTTGCCGGAATTTGAGGTTTTCATTTCTAAGTAAATTATCCTATACTCCAATTAGATTGTTCTTTATTAGGAACGAAATGAGTCTTATTGAAGAACGATAGTGTTTAACTGGTTAAATACATATGGAAAGAGAACGATTACCAAACTCTTTCCCGACACTTTTAAATTTGCGCAGATTTAAAGGTGAATTGTTCTGTAATTAGAATTTAAATTAGGGAGATGAACGAGAATGAGTATGAAGAAAAAGTTAGGTATGGGCATTACATCAGCTGCTTTAGGTATTGCATTAATTGGTGGGGGTACGTTTGCATACTTTAGTGATACTGCTACACAAACGAACACGTTTGCTTCCGGTACAATTCAACTTGATGTTGATCCAACTGTACAAGTAGAAATGAATAATCTTAAGCCTGGAGACTGGATGCCAAGATCGTTTGAATTACAAAACAATGGAACGCTTGATATTAAGTATGTTGACTTAAAAACAGATTATGCGGTTACAAGAAATGGTGAGGCTGTTAGTAATGAATTAGCAGATGCATATGCAGAACAACTTTATGTGCAATTCTTAAAGAATACTTCTGGGAATGCAGATTATGAAGTGTTGTTTGAAGTAAGTTTAAAAGACCTTCGTGATTTAACACCAGAAGATTTAGCAACAAAAGTAAATCTTGAAAACATTATGGTTGAAGAAGGGTATAGATACTGGGAATGGATTGTTTGGCCAGTATTTGGCAAATGGATAACTGTTGATCCAGTATTTGAAGATGTATCAGAAGAAGTATATGGTATTGGAGCTGGCGATAAAGCTAACTTTGATGTTCAATTCCGTTTCAATGATACTGGTGTAGCACAAAATGAACTACAAAATCTAGATTTAGAGCTTACTTGGACATTCGAAGGTTTCCAAACTGACGGAGAAGAAAAGTAATTTTTTGATAAACAAGAGGCTGGGGCATAACGAAAATATAGGTAATAAAAAACGAACTACCACCACATTAGCCCCGGAAATATACTGGAAGTAACCGCAAGTATATTTCCGGGGCGGGTATGATGCGCTAACTTTCATGTTCCGTTTTTTCTATGTTAGAAATAGTTTTGTCCCAGCCTCATTCCTTATTTATTAACTATCCTGGTTAATCGAAGTTTTGGAATAACGATGATAGTTAATAAAGGGGAGATAGGGGGAAGAATATGAGACAGTCACGAGTAGCTAAGTATCGGAAAAAACATAAAAAATTAATCATTCTCATGCAATTATTAGCTATCCTATATGCTTCTATCGCATCATTATCGCTCGTTACCTCAACTACTACGGCTCATTTTAGCTATACAAGTCCTAAGGTGACGACTACCATTTCTACAGCAAGTAACTGGTGGGATGGAAGTGAGTTAGCATTCCTGGATAATGCAACAGATGTTATACATAGCTGTCCACCAGTTGAAATCCAAGTCCAGATCAAGAATATTGGAGACGGTGACATGGCGGGTCCAACCGAATACAAAGTATTTTATTCTGAACAAAAAGGTAACCCTGAGAAACTGGGCAAAGAAATTGCAAATGGATTGATCCAACCATTAAATGCTGGTCAAGAAATAAGCCTTACATATACTGCAACAGAAGAAGGTTGGTATCAATTTATGGCGTATCAGCTACCAGGCTTTCATGAAAATGAAGAGAATAGAACGGAAATATGGAGCAATAAAGTAAAGGTACAATGCCCGCCACAAGATAAAAAACAGGAAGAAGATGCTGCTATCAATGAGGAAGAAGTGAGTGAAAATGAACCTAAAGAGGAAGAAATAGTAGAAGAGCAAACCGTCACACAACCAGAAGAAGAGAATGAAGATGAAAATAAGTCTAGCACGAAAAAAGATAATGCTAATGAAATAAAAGAAGTAGAGGAAAAACCAGTTGAAGAAAATGAATCGGTTCAATCAGAGAGTGAACCGATGGAAGAAGACACTGTGAATTCATCTGAGGAAGGAGAAAATTAAATGAATTTAAAAAAGGTCGCAAAATGGACTGGAAATTTGCTTACGTATGCCATGATGGCTGTACTAATCTTTTTAGCGTTTACGGTTGTTGCAACGAAAGCTTCAGGGGGAGAACCAGAAATTCTAGGCTATCAATTAAAAACGGTATTATCAGGATCAATGGAGCCAGAATTCAATACCGGTTCTATTATCGCAGTGGAGCCTGGTGGAGACATGACTCGTTTTCAATCGGGGGATGTTATCACATTCGTGGAAGAAGATGGAAAGTTAATTACCCATAGGGTCATAGAGGTAGTAAATAGTGGAGAACATGTTATGTATCGAACGAAGGGAGATAATAATGCTTCCCCAGATAGTAGCTTAGTACTTTCTGAAAATGTCGTTGCCCAGTATACAGGCTTCACTATTCCTTATCTAGGATATGTTGTTAACCTTGCACAATCCCAAAATGGAGCATTTTTACTATTAATACCAGGATTCATCCTAATCGTCTATGCCGGTTTCACTATTTGGCAAGCAGTTCGAGAATTAGAGGCTACGAATAAAAAACTAGCTAAACAAATACAGGAAAATAGTACGGCATCTTAATATAATTTTGATAGTTTTGCCTTAAGGGGGCGATGAATTGAAGCGGGTAATGTTGATTAGCTTGGCATTCGTTATCGGGTTTATTATGCTACATAATCCTTTATTAACGATGGCCGATGATTCCGATACAACAATTAATGACAAAGCAGAAATAGCAATCTCGCTTTCACCTAATGATATGCTTTTTAATGTGAATAATATGAAACCAGGAGACTGGGCACCAAGAACACTTACAGTTATGAATGATGGGAAAAATAATTTTCACTATCAGATAAGCATTAGCAATGAAGGGGAAGCGAAACTATTTAATGAACTTCTAATCGAAATGGAAGGGGGGGAAGGGATACTATATGAAGGTAAACTAGCAGAATTGGAAACGTTACCGAAGAGATTTCTTGCTGCTAACACATACGAAGAAATAGACATCACCGTTCGTTTTCCGGAACATCTTGGTAATGAGTTTCAAGGGTTAGCTGTTCTTTTTAACATGTCGTTTGTAGCAGAGGCAGCTAATAGTACCCCTGGTACGGGGGACTCTGATGGTGAAGATAATAGCACAACAGAGAAAGATGTAAAGCTTGTGGGGGGTAAAATAAATGATGGAGATAACACAGCAGGATCGCCACTTCCTAAGACAGCAACAAATATGTTTCATTATTTATTAATTGGTACCTGTTTACTTCTAGCTGGCTTAATCCTTTATATCATTTCTAGAAGATTGAAAAGAGCACGGATGAGTAGGGTATAGTATATCGAAAAAAGTAATATGATTGGTTTGAACCTCCTACAAAACTAGTTCCATTCTGACAAAACAAGACATACATAAAATACTAGTTCTTTAGTATAATAGATTTAGAAATAAATTCCATCTATACAAAGGCAACCTCATTGAAAGATGGGGACGCAAAGTCACAGGTCCAATACTGGATGGCTGGATTGCATAGATAAGTATGGGGGACGGGAATTTGAATAAAATGATCGGTTTAGACTATGAGTGGATTTTGTTAATTAAGGAGGCAAAAAAACAGGGGATGACCGTAGAAGAAATACGACTATTTCTAGCGGAAGCAAAGCACCATGCATAATTCTTTTGTTGTATTTTTGTACTTAATATAGAACTGCTCACCTGTTTGTGATATAATTTCGCTTGAAAGAGGTGAGTCGAATTGATCGGAGAAAAAATCAAACAATTACGCAAAGAAAAGAAAATGTCTATATCTGAGCTAGCAGAAAAAGCAAATGTTGCCAAGTCGTACTTAAGTTCAATCGAACGTAACCTCCAATCCAATCCATCTATTCAATTTATCGAGAAAATTAGTGCTGTTCTAGGTGTATCTGTAAATGAGTTAATTAATACGAAAGACTCCATAGAATTGGAGGATTTAGACGGAGAATGGCTAGAAATCGTCAAAGAAGCGATGGAATCTGGTGTTTCGAAAGAAGACTTTAAGAGTTTCCTAGAATTTAATAAGTGGCGAAAAAATAATAATTAGAAACCGTAGATTATACTGCGGTTTTTTTATTGCTTGTGATATAGTAGGATATAAGATTTTGGACAAGTATGGTGAAATGATGAATCGTAAACCTATTTATTGGCTTCTTCCGATCGTATGGATGGCTGTCATTTTCTTTTCTTCTGCGACCCCATATGAAAAACAGGATATGAAGCCATTACTAGCGAGCATTATTGATTTTTCTTTTTTAGAACCGTATTTTAGTTGGGTTTCATTTACGTATAATCAAACAGAGGTAAGCATTGCTGCACTTGGTGTAGAAGGATTTATCGAATTTTTTCTTCGTAAAGGAGCACATTTCGGTGCATTTTTCCTATTGATGATTCTGTTTTGTATAGCATTTCGAAGGACAGTACATTGGAATTTACATAAAATTCTAGTTGTCTCATTTGGATTAACGATTGCATATGCTATTATGGATGAATTACATCAAGGTTTAACACCAAATAGAACGCCTTTTTATGGAGATGTAGTAATTGACGGAATCGGAGCTAGCATGGCATACTTCATTCTACTAATCTGGTATAAAAAATGGAAAAAACTATAAAATTTAATAATTATAGTAAATATCTCATAGATTTCATGGTATACTAGTTTTTATATTAAATCATAGTCAAGGCGGTAATTTCATGGTTGAGCGTGAGTTTTTTAAGAATATGATGAAAAAGGTAATTGATGATACAGAAAAAAATAAAATCCGTTCCTCTGAAGAATTAATTCAAACATTAATTAAAGAATTGAATGATCAACGAGAATTAAATCAAAATAAACGTATAATTAATTAACATTTGAGCTATTTCCTTTTTAGAGGGAATAGCTTTTTGTGCGCTTGGCAGCGCTCCGAACTTAAGGGTGAAAGTCCCAAACACGCCGTAGTGGCGGAAGTGTATAGCTGACAGGCAGTGCATGCTCGTGAGGGAATGTGCGGAGGGCTTGAAGGCAAAC
>NZ_JBCPXV010000051.1:0-20430 GCF_039581225.1 Ornithinibacillus proteolyticus
CTCTGACTCTATAATTTAAGATTAGTTGTACTATTAGTGGCTCTCGCACCGCAAATGGTGGCTCAATGTTCCGCATTCGGTGGCTCAAAACTACGCATAAGCGGCTCAATTCATCCGCAATAAACACCACTTTAAACAGTCCACTTTCTTCTAGAAAATTGGATAGTATTTCGACATGGCCACTACCGACGATTAATAAAATGCGCTCGTCACTTGACGTTACCAAATCAGCTAAATTCGAAAACATAATTAGATTTCTCTGATACCACCACAATAACCAGTCCATACCTACGTATTCTTCTGCTGATTTAATACGAGCCAAATTTATATTAGAAATATGATGTTGCTTTAAAGTAGTTTCTTTATTACAATTACGATACATATCTAGTATACTTAAATACTCATCTGAACTTTGATCTGTACTAGATTCTAACCACTCATAAATGTTTTTAAATAAATAAGGTTGATTTTCTTTAGCCCACACATATACGTCCCCTGCTCCTCGTTTGGCTACTCCTGGCTCCATCCAATCTATACAGTGTAATTTTTTGTGTTCTGAAGCTGCAGCTATACGAAAACCTATTTGAAATACCAAACTAATGTAGACAACATTGATACAAATCGCCTTCATCTCAATATAGCAGCCTTAGTTAAAGAAGGTTTGTTCCTTAGTAGATTTGGTAAATAAATCTATTCTTTCATTCATAGATTCTCGCTTATCTACATCCCACCATTCAACCATCATGTAAATATTACTTATTTCATTTAGTGTGATAGGACTACCATTTTCGTCCAGATATGGTCCGCTTTCCATTGCACCAGTTGTTTCTTCTGCAATATCAATTTCTGGACCGGTGAATGAACTAGAATGAACTATAATATCTTCACCATTTATAACTACGTGAGTTTCGAAACGAAAAGAGTCTGAAATGTATTCATTTGAATTTTTCATCTGTAAAGTTCCATAACCCGCTTTAAAGTCCTCAGGTGTAAGGACAACTTCATAATCGGATAAATTCCAAGTTTGACTTTCCCCCGCTAATAATAAGTAGTAATGATTCAACTTTTCACTTCCACTACATCCAGAAAGTAATATAACGAGTACTGAAAATATTAGAGATAAAACAATTTTGTTCTTGCGTGACATACTATCCCCTTTTTCTTGTTTCTGTAATTTATCGCATTATCTACCATAAATGTACTATTCTTACCATTTAATAATGTGACTGTACCTTTATATTAACATATTGTGTATTGAGTAATGAATTCTTTCAGAAGGCTTGTTCCTTTAGAATATCCTAATAAATTGACAAGAAATAAGATCACCAGTTTGGTGACCTTACGTGCAGCTCTTATATACCTTAGCTAATTAACTCATTCTTCTTTTCATAATAATATATATTAAAAATCCTATGGACCCACCTAGGGCATTCAATATAATATCATCTACATCAAATACACCTAATTGAGTAGCGTATTGAAGCAATTCCACTGTAAGACTAAATAAAATAACTAAAATTATCGATGGAAAAAACTTCCTAAATTTAAATGACAAGATTGGAAGCAATACTCCCATTGGGACAAATAATAATATATTACCAATTATATTAAAAAACCAAATATCAAAATTATAGTTATGAAAATTAATTATGTAGTTTCCGATTGTTGTAAACGGTATTAGATTATGTTGTGCTTCAATCAATGGTTGAAAGATTATCATCCTTAAGTAGATGGATTCGATATTAACAAGACTAACAAATAGTACAACACTAATGTATAAGAAAAAAAGTAATTTAACGTACAAACTAATTTTTAAATTTATAACAAACATTTTCAATAGACATACCTCCTTAATATAGAAAGTTATGTCCTGGAAAACTGAATTATACATAGCAGTTCTATTCCAATCATGTGGTCAATAGTATATGAAAAACGTGTCATCAAGATTCCTCCATCTAAGCTCCTATCCTCCATACATAGTACTATTGATAAATATATTATCCTTAAGAATGAGCCTGCTAGATTAAGAAATATCATTTCAAATTATGTATTACGAGTTTTTATATCCCCAAAGGTAATTTTCATGCTGGGGGCGTATATTAAAGAGGATTCCTTGTTAAATACTTGTGAAAATAGCAGTTCAGCCTCATATTGTTCCTGCGCTTCTTTCAATGAGACCCCACGTTTTATTAAACTATCCATAAACTGCTCTTTATTAGTCGGTTCGCCACCTACCCCCTCCTCTTTAAGCGCATAAAACAGCCTATCCTTTTCTTGTTGATTCGTATCGGGATGTAGGAAGTTAACTTTATCACTAACTCTGCATTGAATGTTCTCCACTCCCAATTCAGATAGATATTTTGGTATTTTTGCTCCAATATTTCCATCAATTCCCGTTTTACTTGCTTTTTCTTCGAATATTTTTTGTAAAATTCCTAGGGGCACAAGCTGTGATTGTTCATACCCTCCTAGCTCATAAGACGACATACCTGATATCCAATGTGGTTCAAAACATATGATTTTTCCGCCATCTATAACTGAATCTACCATTTTTTGAAGCATTTTTTGTGGCTCGGACATGTGTAATAAAAATGCATGGCAAATTGCTATGTCATATTTACACTCTAATTCAACCTCATTCGTATCTGCTACAATGAAATCTGTGTCAAAAGGAAGATCATGAAAATAATCGACCGCCTTCTTAATAAGTTGTTGTCCTTTGTCAATCCCTGTATATTTGGATCCCTTTGGTAATAAGGGTAATAATTTCAGTCCTAAATACCCATACCCACAGCCAAAATCAATAATATTTACCGGATTAGTAATCTTCCAAACCCTACTTACTAAGAACTCTAAATAGTCATCATTATAATATAAACCTCTTGTTCCTTTGAGGTATTCCAGTTGGGTATCCCAATAATAGTCCTCCATTTTAGCCCCTCCTATTTATACATGTTACTTTTTAATGTTCTACTAATCTGTTAGGAAATCATTATTACCTTTGTAGTAGTCTCCTTCCGTTATTGACTAACATCAAATACCACATAAATAATGTTCCATTCACCTCTATCTCTCCTTGGGTTACAATGGAATTACTGCCCCTATAACTTTAAACTCTATTATCACTATTGGGTATATAAAACCTCCATGTGATAGCTTTTTATTATCTTTTACTCCGTGGAACTATATAGAGTGATGTGCTGAGTGTTGTGCTCACTTATAAAATAGCAACTTATTTCGCAATAATTGATTCTCACATTCAATAGTGAATTGATATAGTTCTGGTTCTATATTAGATCTGATTTCTCTTATGATCTCCAAGAGTATATAATAAGAATCAATATTCTCAATATCCTTACCAAAGGTTCGAAAATACAATTTATTTACTTGCATTTCGCATCCTTCATTTCCTCTAAGACAATATTTCAAGTTTAGTATCCATAATTTTAATAAATGCTGATATTTATTTACGGGAACTTCTTTCAGTGATGAATAATGTGGGGTTGCTATGATTTGAATATCTATAATCCAAAATATAGGGAAATCCTGATGAATAAAGGTGATAATATAATCCAAAGGTAAATGACTTGGACTCCAATCATAAAATAAGATTTCAAAATTACGCTGCATTAATTCGGGTAATTCTTTTGCGAACTTACCGTTATCATACCCGGACACATCAATCCCAATATCAATATCAGAGTATTCATCTCTTCCATTATTTACTAAGCTCCCTCTCAGGAAAGCATCCTTTACAATGGGGTGATTTTGAAAGAATCTAATTAATTCGTTTGCTATATCAAGTCTTCTATCCATTATTCCCACCCAATATTCGGTTTTGTTAGTATTCATTCAACAGCACTTATTACTGCGTCATTCTTAATGAAATTAAAGCAAACCATTATGTAAAAAGGATTTATAGTTGTATTACACTAATCATATTTCCATTTATATCAGTCAAATCAAACCTTTTAGGTTCTCCATCTCTTATAGGAGTCTAGACTTACACCTTTTTCTTTCAACTAGTTTTGAAATAATCGGAAATTAATGATGGAAAGATTTCATTTAATGGTTATGTGGTTTATTTGTGTAGAAGCTGCTATGTAAATATAGTTTGAAGTTGAATTGCAACTTCTTTTGGTCTAATCTCTAATTCTGATAATCTACTTATATCTACCCATTCTGGTAAATATATACCTCTATTTCTTTCTTTGTCCGTGTATTCTTCACCTCGGCCAGTTCCGAATTTGCCATTAATGATCTCAGATAAGAAATAGTACTGAATTCCATTATATTCCACTTCTGCTATACATTCTTTGACCTTTACTTCTACTCCTAATTCCTCAAGAGCTTCTCTTCTTGCACTAGATTCTGGTGTTTCTCCTTTTTCTATTCCACCACCGGGAAACACATAATAAACTGCACCAGCATTTATTCTTTTAATTAGTGCAACTTTTTGATTTTCGATTATGACTACTGAAGCTCTATCTCGCATATCCAAAACCTCTTTTTTGTTAATACTAAATTTCAATAAAGAAGGAACGAATTATAGATTTCGTTCTCATAATCTTTATTGCCAATATGTTTTTATTGTTAAGTAATTCTTCATTTTATATTAACATAATTTTCGAAAAATAAAAAAGGGACAACTGTATTAATGGTAACCTTGCCTATTCACCTATTTGATTTAACTAAGTAAGATACTGCAGTCCAAAATCCAGATTTTCACTTTACTCTGGTATATTAGATGTAACGTAAGTTCGAGCCAATAAATCATGAATAGAGCGTCTATCCGCTCTTGTGGCTACTAAATAAATACTAGCAATTAGTAGAATTCCAGCAGATATGCTATAAAGTAGTTGCGCTAAAAACCCTCTGATAATCATCGTACCGAAAGTCAACTTTTCTCCTGTTAAAGAGGCTATTCGGATACCTAGAATTCGTTTCCCTACGGTATAACCATTCCAAAATAATGGAAGGAAAACATCATATAAATAAGAGAAAATCAATGCAACAATTAAAGGATGAAAGTCAAAGAGAAAATGCATTAAAAATGAAAAAACAATCATTATGACTAAATCAATCATCAACGCAAAGCCACGTTCTGTAATATCTACAGGACTATCCTTTTGGTCGTGATAGACACTGTCTTATTTGCTGAATATCGATAGAAAGTACGAACGCTTTTTTCTTTTTAAAAGATAACCTAGTGTTAATAAAATGATAGTATAGATACCGAAGAAACCAATCATAAAAACAGCTTCACCTGTATAACTAATCGGCTCATATCCACTATGTTCATTAATATGTAATTCTTCTGCTTTATAGCTAAACCAAAAAATACTGGAAATCAATAGATACAAGAGTAGTAGGGTTGCTGACTTTACATAAAATAATACTCTGTTATTTGAAGGAATTGTTTGAAATATAAATAAAAGCAGACCACTATATATAATCATAAAAAAGATTATCTCTGAAATCTCCATCTTATCCCCCTAAATCTAAAAACCATCTCTTTTAGCTCTGGTACTCTTTTACATAGCCAACTACCGTTAAAGAAACTTTGAAGTTAATCTTTCTCCTTCTTTGAAATAATACAATTCGCTAATGTCATCTGATTCAAATACTTGAAGCATTTTCTCAAAATCATCTGCTAGTTTATAATTCAAGAGCTCCTCTCTCTTGATCCAAAATACATTCCCTTCTTGAGAGGATCTTAATTCACCTTCAAACTGTTTAGTCTTATAAAGTAGGACAACATAACGCTCTCCTTCTGTTGTCTGAAATTGTTTGATACCACAAAGAGTTGGTGATGTAATGGTCAAACCTGTTTCTTCATATACTTCACGAATTACGGAATCCGCGAAAGATTCGGATTCATTTACATGACCACCTGGAAATGTAATACCAGGCCAATTGGAATTTACTCTATCTTGTACCAGAACGCTTCCTTTGCCATCATAGATCATACACATATTGGTTAATACGACATTTTCACTTATACTCACGAGTATCACCCTTCTACGTTGTTTTATTGTTGTGATCAATTAATTAATTGGTTTATGTATTCTGAAATAAGTCGCCAGCCTAGTTTACACCGATCCCCTATGTTTTAACATAATATTCCAATAAAAATGAGTCCATCTGATGCGCTGATTTTCTACTAGCTTATTTAAACAATCTGCCCTCTACTTATCCCCTTAATTTTAACATATAATTACAAAAAATTAAAATTGTTAGAATAAAACAAAGCGGCCAAAAATAGCCACCTTGTTAAAAACGATTGCCTCAATCCTTCATCATCTTCATATATTGCTACTTTAACACGTTGATCCATCTAGTTAACATATTCTTCAGGATTTGAGAGGGGTCTTTCAGGATTTGGGACACCTTCTTCAGGATTTGAGTACATGTTTTCAGGATTTCAAGCATCATCTTCAGGATTTCGTTATAGGATTAACCTAAAGCATCGTTAGTTAAAGTAAATGTAATACTCATACTACAATAATCTTTCAGTTCATTTGTTTATTGAATTCATTAGCTGGTAGAAATGTTCAGGCTTATGAGTCTTATTAAGTTTATACCATGAATCTAATGTATCTGGTGCAAATACATCTAATTTTTTCAGTACTTCATTAGCGAATTCCAATGGTGCTACGCCAGAAGCAGTAATCAGATTTGTATCAGTTACCACAGGACTCATCTCATAAAAATTATCTCCATTATAATTAGGACAAACCATTTTCAAATACTCTAAGTCATTACTAGTATGCTTTCTGGAATCTAAGTAACCCATATTCGCGAGTCCTTCTGTTGCACCACAAATGGCTGCGATAATTGTGCCTAGTTCGATTGCATCCCCAATTTTTCTCAAAATAGGTTGATGGATTTTTTCACTCCAAGTGGTACCTCCAGGCAAGATTAAAAGCTCCCCACCCTGAAGATTACATTCATATAGGGTAATATCTGGTTTTATACTTAGTCCTCCCATTGTACTAATTACTTCTTTATTCATTCCTATTGTGACTACTTCTAAAGGTGCTAACCCTTTTTTAAAATATCTTCCTGAGTTTAGTTCAGCAATTAAATATCCATATTCCCAATCTGACATCGTATTAAATACATAAAGATAGGCAGTTTTTATTTGCATCCGTTAACACTCCAATCCTATTGATATTGCCCATTATAATACAACTTGCCTGACAGCTAACGTCAGGGAAGTTGTTATATTTGATGAAATTTTATTAAATCGGATAGAACTTCGATAAGCCTATCCTTAAGACTTATTGGCTCAATCACTTGAATAGACTTTCCATACGGTATGAGTATATTAGGTAAATATGTATGTATCATATCTTTTTCGAGAGTAAATACTGCTTGATTTGAATTACGTTCTTCCAAATAATGTCCTAAAAACCAATTTTGACAAATGTAATCTAGAGAATTTGTATTTCCTTTGATAACTACAGAAATAAGCTCTTTCCCTTCATTCAAAGTTGGAAGTAGATTTTTCATAAAATAGTCCCGTGCTAAAAATTGATTTGGCTGATTAAATTCATGTTCAGTTATCACTAAATTTCCAACTCTTTCTATCTTAAAACTACGAATATCATTCCTAAGGTGACAAAATCCAATTACATACCACTTATTGTTCCAATATATAATTCTGTACGGATCAACCAATCTATCATTTGGTAGATCTTCACCACTTTTTTGATATAGGATCTTTACGGAGAATCCATCTGTTATAGCCTTTTCCAATTCCTTCAAGTAAGGTACTGTAGAGGAACTCACTCCATTTATTACCTCAAGTATGGATGAATGTTGGTTTAACTTTTTTTGCTGTTCTTGATTAGAATATTTGCTTAGCTTTGAAATAGCCCTGTTTAACGATTCATCTCCGTAATATCCTGCTTCTTCTGCAAACACAGCAGCATGAAGTAGTGAGGTTTGCTCTTCTAAATTGAAAATAAGAGGAGCTTGAATAAAATTATTCAATAAAGTATATCCGCCGTTATGTCCTGGTTCCGAAACTATGGGTACACCACTGGTTGAAAGTGTATCAATATAACGATACACAGTTCTTATATTCATCTCTAACTTTTCGGAGATTTGTTTAGCAGTAATTTTCCCACCGGAACTTAGCATCCATAAAATTGCTAGTACATTGTCAATTTTAGGCATTTATTTCCACCTCTATATGGTTATTAATATAAGTCTAAACGATAATTTAAATGAGGTAATTATTAAAACAAGTATAGCGTAGTCCCCCTTTTCGTAACAAGCATCCTCGTATTATAAATTAGTAATCGTCTATTGCAGGACCATTCTTCACGCCCTAAACAGAGATGGTAGCCTAATAACGTTTATACTTTATTAGGAAAATTATTCCTTACCAATCCCAGGTATCTGGAACATTTTTTATCCATTAAAATAGTAAAACCTCAAAAAAGAGACTAGCAATTTGCTAATCTCTTCATGAGTTAAACATTATTTACCGATAAATTGTTGTGTCCAAATGTTCCCTTGTTCCACATACCCTACACCAATGTGTGTAAAGTTCGAATTTAGTATATTTGCGCGGTGGCCTTCACTGTTCATCCAAGCATTAACTACTTCTTGTGGAGAGCGTTGGCCTTTGGCGATGTTTTCACCTGCAGTACGGTAAGTTATTCCAAAGCTTTTCATCATGTCAAATGGTGAGCCATAATTTGGGCTATTATGACTAAAGTAATTGCTTGCTGCCATATCGCGTGATTTTTCTCTCGCTACTTTACTTAATTCTGTATCAACTTTCAACGGAGCTAAGCCATTTTTCTCTCTTTCTTGATTTGTAAGCTCGACTACTTCTTGCTCGAATTGACTTAGTTCAGATGCTTGAGATTGGTTTTTCTCAGTTTCTTCTGCTTTTTGTTCTGTTGCTTCATTTTTAGCTGGAGCATGTTCAGTTTGTTCCTTAGCCGGCTCTTTCACTGGTTGTTCTTGCTGCTCAGTCTTCTCTGGTTGAGCTGGTTCTTCCTTTTGTGCTGGTTGCTCTTGTTGCTCAGTTTTTTCCGGTTGAGTAGATTCTTCTATTTGTACTGGCTGCTCTTGTTGCTCAGACTTTTCTGGTTGAGCTGGTTCTTCTTTTTGTACCGGTTGTTCCTTATGAGTTACATTCTTATTTGCTTCTTTCCAATCAATATGATAATTTTCCATCAGTTTATTGATTAGATTATGAATTTTTGCTTGTGCTTCTTGTCCAGTCAAACTACCATTTTCTCCATTGATTGAATAGTAGAATTTATAGTTAAACGAATGATTTGATTCGGCATTTGCTGTATCAAAACCTGCTCCAAAGATAAGAGCTGCTGATAAAGCTGTAACCATTCCAATTTTCTTAAACATTGAAATTTCCCTCTCCTTTTCGCTAAATGTTTGTTTATCAACTTACGAACACATCATAACACACGTTTTTTGTAATATTTATGGATTAATTTCCCATTAACATGGTCGGAATCTACTCGTAACTCCATCATTATATAAAAACACTAGAGTTATTAACTAGAACAGAAGAATAGTAGTCTTTATTTTATTGCTATAAAATAGGAAAACAGGAAATTAATTCTAGGAATATAGTATTGACAACTTTTCGCGAATGCGCTTTTTGTAACAATTATCGCTATTTTGTAATATAAATTCCGACTTATTTACGGACATAGAGGCAGAATTACTAGATAAGGAAAAATACACTTGCAGCTAATATCTCCTAGTTTCCTTCTAGTCTTCAATCCTAGCAGGGAAATGTTAGTAAGTAGTCAAGCAATCTAAATTCAGTTCAAAAGAAAAACACCTCCAAATGGGGTGCAGTCGAAGTATTATCACTATTTAAAGCTTATTTTCTGATACTCGTAGAATAGTTTCCATACGTTCTTTCTCTTCTTTTTTATTTTTATATTCAAAGAATCCAATGATATTTCCCCACGGATCAGAAAAGGTTCCCCATCTTGCTGGTACATCTTTTCGTGAATAAATCTCAAAGTTTTCTACATTCAAATCATGAATAACTCTGTTTTTCTCTTTCTCCATGTTTAAAACTCCTAAACGAAGTGGACCACTCCCTTTTGCTGGTGTACCCTTAGCAAGTTGCAACCAACTACCTGGAACAACCTCCCATTCTGCAAATCCTTCATGGGGGACAAAATCAGGTTTACGTTGAAACAGTTCTTCGTACCATTTTTGCCCTTCTTCCATATCTGGTACTCGAATCTGAACAGTCATTTCAAAAATCAAAATAATCACTCCTAAAACTATGTAATTGCATCTTAAAGATAACACTTAATGCCTAATTCAAATTCTTCTGGTTTGCTCTCTTATATTCTGTGGAGATTAAATGCTATAAGGTTAATTAGAGTGTTCTCGTTTGTATGTATGCCATAATAGTTATGATACTTGCAATCTGGGTTGATTAGCTAATCTAGCTTACTTGATAATTCAAACAAAATCTCTGGCCACCAGTCTACCTTTCCGGTTGTTATCCCATTACGAACGATAACAACATTATATTTAGGGCTAACGTAAATAACTTGACCATATTTACCATGTGCAAAAAAATCATATTCTTCTTCTCCACGATTGTAGCCTAACCACATATATGCATAATAACCGTGGTTACGGTTAAAAAAGTCCCATTGTGTAGAGCCATAATAAGAATCCTTCAAGCCCTCAATTGGTTTTGTAGAATCAATTACCCATTGACTCGAAATAACCTGTTCTTCGTTCCAGTTACCTTCATCTAAATACAATTTGCCAAATTTAGCAAAATCTATAGGTCTAGCATTTATACCACTTTCCATTTTTTCGAATCCATGCTTTTTACTGTCTATACTCCAAGATGCTGAAAACTCCATTCCTACTTGTTGCCATAACGTTTTTTGTAAATATTCAGAAACAGTTTGTTTAGTTGACCTTTCTAAAATTATTCCTAATAGTAGCGGATGATAATTGTTGTATAGGAACTTTTCTCCTGGTATATCAACTAATTCAGTTTCTTCTAGAGCTAAACGCCTTAGATTAGGAGAATAATATGTTTTAGCGTCATCTCCAAATAATAAACGACCTTCCTCATAGTGTATTCCAGAGGACATCATGAGTAGGTTTTGTATACTAATAGCTTCAAATCCTTTATTTGTCAATTCGGGTATATAATTAGTGATAGGTTCTTCAACACTCTTAATAAATCCGTCCTCTATTGCTTTACCAATCAGAAATGACACAAAAGATTTTGCAACAGAAAAAGACGTATTTATAGACTCTCTGTTATAATCGTTGAAATATTTTTCATATATTATATGATCATCCTTCATAATAATAAATGAAGATGTATCCGTTTCGGTAAAGAACTGTTCAGCTTCTCCAATCGTATATTTTTCTTGATTATAGTTATAGCTAATATCCTTTAACACATCATCAATCAATTCTTCTTTCAAATCATAGTCGAAGGCGAAACTATTATCCCCTTTCTCAATTTCTCTGTATGCAAACTTTTGATGATCGTAAAAATCCGATTCACCCCAGAGGACATTCCTACTAACATAGATGAATGATTTATAATCCGGTAATATGAACAGATACGCTAATAAAACTAGAATTAATCCTATTGGGAAGATACTAATTTTTTTCATAAGTCCCCCATCGATTATTATTTTCTAACTCTATATTATCTATAATTAACTTTGGTGACCTATATAACGAATGTTTATTACAAACATGTTCTGAAGACATAGCTAACCTTGTCGTAATTCATTTTCTCCTCATAAAACTGGTGTGCATTTGTTCTTTGTAAACCTGAAGACAAAGCAACACTTTCATAATTATTTTCTTTGGCCCAATTATGAACAAAAGTAAGTAGCTTCTCTCCATACCCCTTTGAACGCCTTTTCGCATCGGTTACTAAATCACAAACCCAAACAAATCTACCATAGTACAGTGTAATCATAGGTTTGAAACCAATTACTGCAACTAATTCCCCTCTATCAAATAGAGCGAACATTTTATAGCTATCCTTTTCTCTTGCTTCCAAGACTAATTCGAGATATGATTCTTCATCAAGATGAGTTCGTAGCTGTTTTATAACCGTGAATGCTTCTAAAATTTCGTTTTGTGAATTTAATTCTTTAATGGCTATAGTCATTATTATTCCCTTCTTCATCTTTAGTAGTGTTTATCGAAAGTAAAAAGTGAGTTGTCCTTCACGGTCTCCTTACCCCATATCCCCAACATAAGTGGCAATAATGTCACCTTCTCTCTCATATTTTAATAGAATTGGTATCATTGCTTTCGGGTAAAAATCAGAATTAGATAATTCTTTCATCGGTATCCACTCAATCCCTATTTGATCAGGGTCAGGTTCGATATTTTCACCTATTTTATCTAGATCAGAAGGAACTGTGCAGGAAAAAAGATGAACCACTACGTGCGTTTCACTATCCCATTGAGCGTGTTCATGGTTTTTTCCGATATACTCACTTACAAATAGAAGCTCGTTTACTTCGACCTTTACCCCTATCTCTTCTCTACATTCCCTAATTACTGCTTCTTTTAGAGTCTCGCCTGGTTCCTGACCACCACCAGGGAGTATGTTCATAAACTTGTTATAATCATATTTTTTTAAAGTTAATAGTTTTCCTTCATGGATGATAATCGCTTGAACAGAGCTTCTTATTTTCAACTGTAACTCACTCCATATTCCTATCAAAATTAAACTAATATTTTTAAAAGCGGATCCCTATAGCTTTGTTGACTAACATTACCGCTTAACTTTGTAGTGCACCGACACAGAACCTGCACCAACAGGCTTTACCTGAATCAGATCTAATTTAGTTATTTCATGTACAGATTGTAATTCATCGCAATCAAATAGTGATGGTGTTCTTCTTCCGGCCACTACTAATGGAGAATACACAATACTAATTTCATCTATTAAACCCTGCCTTAAAAAAGCTCCGTTGATTGCTCCTCCACCACTTAAGCCAAGTGTTCTAAATCCCTTTTCATATAATTTTTGAAGTGCTAAAGTTAGGTCAATATGGTCACCCTTGCCTGCAATAATATAGGGTATTTCTTTCGCTTCTAGCTGTTCAAAATAAGCAGGAGGAGCATCTTCTCTCGTTATAACGATGAGACCATCTGTTTGATACCAATTAATTCGCCCTCTCCCGTCAAAAACGATGTAAGCTTTTGATTTTTTAGGTTGATAAACTGATTTTTCTAAATCAATCCAGTGATTCCCATACACCATCAATGTTTCACTTCCAGATAATAATGCATCACATTCTAAGTCATCATATAACCGATGGCTGATGTCATGTGCATCTCCATCAATTCCTTCTTTTGTCCATTCTGATACATTATGGTTTGGGGCAGTTGAGAGTTTTCCATCTATTGAAGAGAAAACATTGAGTATTACTTTCGGTCTATTCATTTCTCTCACCTCTATTCTTTGACTCATACACAATAGTAACATAATATTCTAAAAATAAAATCCATTTTAGTTGCTGTAAATATCGGTGATAGACTAATAGGGGTAGCGTCAGGAAAATGCGGATTTACAACGCTAAGCCCATTTTCAAGACGATTCCCCCAGTTTTAACAACGTTAAGAAAGTTTCAATGGTCTTAAAGAATCTAACGAGACCATTTTCTCCGAATTAAAATGGTATTCTCCAAGTAAATTAATATGTTCCCAACCTAGAGGTGACATATGGTGCAATAATTCTTCATTAAAACTACCTGACCGTTTTTGATATTCAACTGCCTTTGTTAGATGTAAAGTATTCCAGATACTGATGGCATTGATAATTATGTTTAAGGCACTGGCCCTTTGCAATTGATGCTGTATGGTTCGTTCCCTAAGCTCGCCTTGTTTTCCGAAGAAAATAGCTCTTGCCAGTCCATTCATGGCTTCTCCTTTATTCAATCCTTTTTGTATTTTTCTTCTTAATGATTCATCCGAAATATAATTCAAAATAAAGATCGTTTTTTCTATTCGGCCTATCTCACGTAAGGCTGTAGCCAAGCTGTTTTGTCTTGAATAAGAACCTAATTTCCCCATAATGAGAGAAGCAGAGACCGTTCCTTTACGAATGGAATGTGCCAACCTTAATACATCATCATAATTTTCCTGAATGATCTTGGTGTTAATTCTTCCACGAAGCAACTTCTCCATTTCTGGATATTGGTCTGGCTTTTCAAATGAATAAAGTTTTGAATCTGCAAGGTCTCGTAGTCTTGGGGCAAATCGAAATCCTAACAAATTAGTTAATCCGAATACTTGATCCGTATAACTAGCCGTGTCTGTATAATGTTCTTCAATATGCAAGTCGGTTTCATGATGCAATAAACCATCTATAACATGAACAGCGTCTCTTGCGTTTGTATTAATCACTTTCGTATAGAAGCTAGAAAATTGGTCACTAACAAACCGATAAATGGTTGTTCCTTTCCCTGTGCCGTAATGTGGATTTGCATCAGCGTGTAAGGATGAAACTCCTACTTGAACACGCATTCCATCTGAAGAAGAAGTTGCCATCGCCCCAGTACGACGACAAGTTTAACTGGTGTTGAAAATTCACCATAACGGCTTGTGCTTTATTCATAGCATCTTCATATAAACACCACTGTCGGCTGTGGACATTTGCCGGTAAGAAACCCCTTGTGTCGCTTCTGCCATCTTAGTAAGACCGATGTTTGTTCCCATAGCCATAATCGCTGCCATGATTGCAGACTTTTCTTCTTCTTTCGGTGGATTCAGCGTAGAAGCATGGAGGAACTGCTTTTTGAATCCCGTCCAACTTGCTACTTCCATAAGTAAATCTGTCAACTTCACACGAGGTATCAGTTGATATAGAGATAAACTATATTCTCGTGCTGTTTCTGGAACGTTTTTCTCCAAACGATGGAGATGCAGTCGTCCGTCTTCAAAATTAACCCCATCTAATTCTGTGATATTCGCTTTAATCCATTCAAGCCGATTATGTAATGCATCCATTTTCAATTTTAAGTATTCAGCAACAGAAGGTGGTGCGGTAAGTCCATTAAGGTGCTTGTTTTGCTGCCATGCTTCTTTTGTCACTAAATAATTATCAAAATCTTGATGCTGACGACTTCCTTTAATAGAAACGTTACCTGAGCGTACAAGATTTCTTAACTCGGTAAGAACAGACATCTCATAATATTGGCGATTTATATTCCCATCATCATCATAAACGTGCTTTTGCCAGCGATTCGAGATAAAGTCCAAAGGAGCGCCTTCTGGAATTTTTCGTTTATTATTTTTGTTCATCTCTTTAATGGTCTCAATAGCTTGAAGCAATGGCTCTCCTGATTTTGTAGAAGTGAATTCTAGGGCTTCTAACAATGTTGGGGTATATTTACGTAAGTAGTTTTATAGGCACTGAAAAAAGGATCTTCCAGTAAGAAGTTCCTTTTTTTTGCTGCTAAAAGTTTTAGTTTTTAAAAATCTTCGAATCTTTTCCTCAACGACTATAAACGCTTTCACATGTTCCAGGCGCTGGTTCATAAAAACAATGTTGTTTAAATTGACCACTAAAAGGTTGGTCATACCATGTTGGAGGACACGGACCATATGGATTAAAGTACCAAAGAGCATATTTCGCTGGGTGATCTCTCCAATATTCCAAATTCTTTCTTGCTAATCTTCTTTCAGATTCTCTTGCTCGTTGATAAAACATATTGCCTTTTTGCACAGCTTCAAAGGAGTAATTTCCTCCTTGTACTTGAAAAATAACATCTTCAATGGTCCTTAAATCCATGAAATCCGCACAATCAGCTACAGCACGGTTTACAATCACGTTTCCAACATAGAGCATCCCCTGTACTCCTTCACCTTCAGCCTCTGCTCTCATCATCCTTGCCATTAAATCAACGTCTGCATCTCGGTAAGCGACTCTTGCCATTTTTTCACCTCCAAAATACAGTATGAAAAAAAGCATACATTCATGTCCCTTTTTTACAAAAATTAAATGAATACTCTATAAAAAACCAAGTTAACAATTAGTAGTAGTGCCTTGCCCCTGTTGGAGTCTTTTTCGTAGTCAGCTACATCAGAATTACGGAAGGTATTGGGATTAAATCGAAGAAATGTAAAACGAACCTCCTTTTTTGTTTTTCGATCCATTTCCGACGTTTAAATTCCTGTGACAAAATAAACTAATTACAAAATATTTATTTTGAGTGCCTCATAAGAAAAGGTATCTAAACAATTCTTTCGTATTCCAAACGTATACTCGCTACATAGTTTGTACATGCTAAGAAAAAACTAGGGGGAATTTTATGGAGTGGATTTTTTATCTACACCTGTTAAATACGTTCTTTATGTTATTCATAGCAATTTGGGAAGTTCGTCGTCCTGCCAAGGCTCTGAATTGGATAATAATCGTCCTTTTATTGCCTATCATTGGTTTCTGGCTATATCTTAGTACAACAAATCCCAAAATTATTCATCGGAAAAGATTGACATCTTCTCATAATGAGTCTGATAAATTACCTGATACATACAGTAATTCAGCATTGATAATCGCCGATGCTTTACGGCATTTCACTGTCGATGGGCTTCGAGTCGGCAAAGTCCAAGTTCTAAACAATGGAATAGCAAAATATGAACAACTTATCGAATCCCTACAAAAAGCTCAAAAAACCATTGATCTGGAATATTTCATCTATCGGAACGACCAAATTGGTAATCGCATCACAGAACTGCTGATCGAAAAAGCAGTAAATGGAGTGCGGGTTCGTTTTATTAGAGATGGTTGGGGGAGTAAAAAATTTCCGCGTCAAAAAATTCTTCAGATGGTGGAAGCAGGGATAGAATGTCGGACAATATTTCCTTTAAGTTTTCCCTGGATTTTGTCCAATTGGAATTATCGGGATCATTGTAAGATTGTGACGATTGACAGAAAGGAATCCTTTACTGGCGGTATGAACGTTGGGTATGAATATACAGGATTAAAGCCAGACGTAGGATTTTGGAGGGACACTCATTTGCAAATTATAGGGGAAGCAACAGGCGACTTGCAGACTATCTTCGACGTTCATTGGAATATCGCTGTACCAGAACGGATAAAGTCAAAAACAAAATCTGAGGCAACGAAAAAGGTCACTAAAATCCCAAAATATAAATCAAAGGAAATCAATCCAACCGGCAGCATAGATCTTTCAAGATGGTCTGCCGAATTAGGATCTGAGTTATGGCCTATAGAAGGTAAAACAGACAATACCCAAACAAAGACAGGAGAATTGCAAAAAGCGTACATCCATACGTTGGAAGGAAACCCTGGAATTCCTACCCCAGTTATTCGTCAAGCTTACTTTATATGTATAACACAGGCGACCAAAACTATTGATATAACAACACCCTACTTTGTACCAGAAACAGATATTATCATGGCATTAAAGACAGCTGTGGCTCGTGGTGTGCACGTAAGATTGCTGGTTCCTCGCCACATTGATCAAAAAAGCGTGGGCTATGCAAGTCGTACCTATTACGGGGAACTTATAGAAGCTGGGGTCCAAATCTACCAGTACAATAAAGGAATGTTACATGCGAAACTGATGATCATTGATGAGGAAATTGCAGAAGTAGGCGCAGCAAACTATGATATGAGAAGTTTTCGCCTGAATTATGAGGTGTGTCAAGTCGTGTACAGTGCTGATGTGGCAAGGGAACTCACAGAGCAGTTCGAGAGGGATCTTACTGATTCTGTACCATTAAGAATGGAAGACTTGTTGCAACGATCCCTGACCGAGCGCATTTTTGAACAAGGTGCTCGTCTGCTTTCTCCATTATTATAAGTTGAAAAAACCCGTATTTTTTATCTTTCTGATTTTAATTTAGCTTACATGTTGTAATATAAATATTTTAAAACATGAGGATTTTTGAAATCGAGTGAAATTTAGATTGGAGGAAAATACTTTGGAAGAAGTTAACATTGGTTTACTGACGATCAAAGTCATCGTTGGTTTCGCCACTTTATTTTTTATCATTATCATAACAGGAAGAACATCCATCTATCAGTTATCCCCGTTTCACTTAGTTTTTGTGTTAGCACTTGGAGATTTTTTAGGAAATACCATTTATGAAGATAAGGTAGGGATTTTTCATTTTTTATATGCCATCGGATTGTGGACGTTTCTTATGTTGGGAATAGAGTTTATGACTCTAAAAAATAAATCGACACGTTCTCTCTTATTAGGCAATCCTAACATCATCATTCGAGATGGTGTTATGGACAGAAAGTTACTTACAAAGAACAAACTGGATGTAAATCAAGTATTGAGTCTACTCCGTCAAAATAATGTCTTTTCAGTTCGCGAAGTCAAATACGGTATATTAGAAGCTAATGGGCAATTAAGTTTATTATTACAATCCAAGTATCAAATTCCAGAAAAGCAAGATCTCAATCTTCCAGAAATTCAAGTAGACCTCCCAACATCGTTAATTATAGATGGAGAAATTTTATGGGATAATTTACATGAACTCGGATTTGATCAACAGTGGTTAGATAACCAATTAACTACCAATGGATATGATAATGTAAAGCGTATACTATACGCAGATTGGCGAGAGAGTGAAGGCATACATGTAAGTTCTAAATAAAATTTGTTAGGATAAGAGCACATCAATTTTCTTGGTGAATATAAACTTTAGTCTTCAACAATCAGGCGCTTTAATGAAGTAACTAAAGCCTAATTTTTCACTTATAACACCGAGAAATTAGACTTTTTATATTTTGATTTCCTTAACGTTGTAAATCCGCATTTTCCTGACGCTACCCCTAATAGAACAGAATAAATTCAATAGTTATAAAAAGAGATACCAATGTTTAGAATTAGTATCTCTTACTTTTGACTATTGATTTTTATAACGGGTACTTGTTTCTCTGTTTAATCAATGCACAATATTTAAAACCATCTCCGGATAATAGGCGAAAAACAGCTTTCCTATCTTCAACACTAGGCTGATTTAACTATTATTTTTCTAACAACTCCTGAATCCATCTGCTCAACGTTGTTTTGTCAACAAATGGCGCTAGACGAGTAATCGTTTCTGGATTAACATTAGCAATTTTTCTGTCTTCCACAAGGCGATTTAAATACTCCCTTCCAAGAAAAGGTGCTAAAGAAGTGAGAAGGTGTGAATCTAACTGCCCTTCCATCGTCCGGTCAACTATACTAATTAACTTTTCGCGGCTGCAGAAAGGAGCAAGGTTAACGATCGTTTTCATCTCAACCTCATCACTAATTGCCTGCTCCATTAACTTATCCACGGCTTCCCTTCCAATAAACGGTGCCAATCTTGAAACAGCCTTTAAATCCATTCCATCTTTATTTGCTTGGTCAATTAATCTCCTTAACACATCTTTACTGAGAAATGGAGCCATTTTCTGAACAAATCGAATGTCAAATTCATCTTCTATCGTTCTGTCTACAACCAATTTATCTAACAATTCTGTTTCGACAAATGGTGCTAAACGTACAAGCAAATCCGTATTTAATAACCGTTTATCCAGTTTTGATGTAACTTCAGTCAATTCACTCGATTTTAAGAGAGGGGCAGCATTGACTAATCCTTCCATATCCGCTTCTCCTGTATTAATCATAGAAGAAACGTCCTCATGTCGGCTTTCAGAAAAACCTTTCATGACGTGCCCAAAGTTCTTAATATATACCGAACTATCTTCATCTGCTCCCCCATTCATTAACTCATCGATAGATACCCCAAAAGTTTGCCCAATAGTCATTAATGTTCCTATATCAGGTAATGAATCACCTCGTTCCCATTTCGACACGGCCTGATGACTAACATTCAATTTATCCGCCATCTCCATTTGTGTCCAATCTCGTTCCTTCCTCAGCTTCGAAATATAGCTTCCAACCTTACTTGTATCTAACATCTTAATTTCCTCCTAAAATTGTTTCAGTGCGCACTGTTAATGAAAGCGTAGCATATAGATCACAAGATGCCTATCAACAGTTAGTTGAGTAGAAAATTCTACTACCAGTAGAATTTAACAAGTTAGAATTCGGTCTTACGGCTTGTAGGTTAACATAGTGCAAAACAATACATCTAAATCACGGAAAAAACATAGCAGAATTAAGCTGTTTTTACCGTTCAGTTACTATCAGATTGGAGATTTAATTATCAGGAAGAATAGTTGACGTTTTACATTATAAATTAAATCTTTGTTTGATCATTTCTGCTACAACTTCCGCACTTATGTTGGTATTATCTATTTTTATATAGTTGAATCAATTTCATAATTGCTCTTTTTAAAAATTCACAGACCTACAGAATTTCTAAAATATACTTTTAAAAAACAATAATCACGCGGCTTGTTGCTGCTGAATTAATTGTGCATTCATACGATCTGCC